>NZ_QAIM01000386.1:35948-65070 GCF_003061035.1 Acidovorax sp. HMWF018 | reverse complement strand
CACAGGCTGCCTTTTACAGCGGTCCTTCGGGGCCGCTTTTTTATTGGGGCGGCCCCTGCGCTGGGGCGCCGCATAATCCCGCACTCTGGCCTGCCAGCGTGGCAGGCGCATTGCCCCGGAGACTTGTCTGTGACCGCCAATAAAACCGTTTTTGTCCTCAATGGCCCCAACCTGAACCTGCTGGGCACGCGCGAGCCTGCCGTTTACGGCGCGGCCACCCTGGCCGATGTGGAAAAGCTCTGTACTGACGCCTGCCACCGCCACGGTTTTGCGCTGCGTTTTCACCAAAGCAACCACGAAGGGGCCTTGGTGGACTGGATTCACGAGGCGGGCCGCCTGCACGCAGCGGGTGAGCTGGCGGGTGTGGTCATGAACGCTGGGGCCTACACCCACACCAGCATTGCGCTGCACGATGCCATCAAGGGCACAGGCATCACCCTGATCGAGCTGCACATCAGCAACGTGCACGCGCGCGAGGCCTACCGCCACCATTCGTACATGGCCGCCGCTGCCAAGGCGGTGATGTGTGGCTTTGGCGTGCTGGGCTATGGCCTGGCGATTGACGGGCTGGCGCAGTTGCTGGCCCAGCAGCCAGCGGCCTGATGGCTGGACGCGGGGGATTCCACGGCCATGGCCCCGCTGCCCCTGCAGGTCTCTGAGGACGAGGTTGAAATCACCGCCATGCGCGCGCAGGGCGCGGGCGGGCAAAACGTCAACAAGGTGTCCAGTGCCGTCCACCTGCGGTTTGACGTGGTGGCGTCGTCGCTGCCCGAGGGTGTGAAGGAGCGCTTGCTGGCCCTGCGCGACACCCGCATCACGCAAGACGGTGTGGTGGTCATCAAGGCCCAGCAGTACCGCAGCCAGGAGCAAAACCGTGCCGATGCCCTGGAGCGGCTCAATGCGCTGGTCAACAGCGTGGCCGTGCCGCCCCGCGTGCGCCGGGCCACCAAGCCCACCTATGGGTCGAAACAGCGGCGTTTGCAAAGCAAAACGCAGCGGGGCGAGACCAAGGCGCTGCGGGGCAGGGTGCGCGACGGCTCCTGACCCGCGGGCCAGAGCAGGCCTGCGTAGGGGCTGGCGGGTGTTGCGCGCTGTGCGCCAAGGCGCTGTCAATGTTTGATTGGCATCATCCGTAGAACAATCTGTCTGCCTTGCAGGGCTTGGTATCACGGGCTATCAGTCCTACATTCATGGTGTCCTTTGTTGGAGTTGTCATGTCTGCCTCTGCCCAAGCCCCCGTTCCTGTTTCTGCCGCAGTCCCCGCGCTGTTTGTGTCGCATGGTGCGCCCTTGTTCGCATTGGACGCTGGCACCACGGGCCCTGCGCTCACACAATGGGGCCAGAGCCTGAAGTCGCAGTACCCCGGCCTGCGTGGCGTGGTGGTCATGTCGCCACACTGGATGGCGCGCTCGGCGCAGGTGATGACCGGGCCACAGCCTGCCACCTGGCACGACTTTGGCGGATTCCCTCCCGCGCTGTACCAGCTGCAGTACCCCGCTCCAGGCTCGCCCGCTTTGGCGCAAGAAGTTCTGGGTCTGTTGCAGGCCGCTGGTGTGGCGGCCCAGGGCGATGCCGCGCGTCCCTTTGACCACGGCGCCTGGGTGCCGCTGATGCATTTGTTCCCGCAGGCCGACGTGCCTGTGGTGCAGGTGGCGCTGCCCGTAGGCGCGGGCCCGGCCGAGGTGTATGCACTGGGCGCCGCCTTGCGCAGCCTGCGCAGCCAGGGCGTGCTGGTGGTGGGGTCGGGCAGCATGACGCACAACCTGGCCGAGTTTTTTGGCGGCGAGCGGGCGCCCGCGCCCTATGTGCTGGAGTTCAGCCGCTGGATCGAGGACGCTCTGGCCCGTGGGGACATGGCAGCACTGCTCAACTACCGCAGCCAGGCGCCTCACGCCCACCGCGCACATCCGACCGAAGACCACTTTTTGCCGATCTTCTTTGCACTGGGTGCAGCAGGCGACGACCTGCACGCAAAGTACTTGAGCCGCGAGGTGATGTACAGCATGCTGTCGATGGACGCTTTTGCTCTGGAGCCGGCGCACTGACACGGAACTCCTCGCATTCCACCCGTTTTTGGCCCTAAACCATTCGAGGCGCACATATATGCTTACCTTGCCGCTCACATTTTTGCAGCGTCCCGCTGCCGCCACCGCACCCCGGCCCTGGCTGCTGGTACTGATGCATGGCGTGGGCAGCAACGAGCAGGACCTGTTCAGCCTGGCCCCGCAGATCCCGGACCGGTTTCATGTGCTGAGCCTGCGTGCGCCGTTTCGCATGGGGCCGGGCTCACACGCGTGGTTTGATTTCTCCATCGAGCCCAGCGGCGAGCGCACCATCAACGAAGAGCAGGAGGCGCAAAGCCGCACCCTGGTGGCCCAGGCGGTCGAGTCTGCCGCCGAGCAGCTGGGCATTCCGCCCGAGCGGGTGGTGGTGGGCGGCTTCAGCCAGGGCGGCATCATGGCGCTGTCGCTGTTGCTCACCCGGCCCGCGTTGATGCATGCGGGCCTGGTTTGGCACAGCCGCCTGCTGCCGCAGGTGGTGCCGCTCACCGCACCTGCCGATGCGCTGCGCGGCAAGCAACTGTGGCTGAGCCACGGTACCCACGACAACGTGATCCCGCTGGCCAACGCCCAGGCCATCGCCCACCACATGGCGCCACTGCCGGTGACGGTGACGTACCGCGAGTTCCCCAGCGCACACGAGATTCGCCCCTCCGAGTTGGCCGCCACCGTGGCCTGGCTGGAGTCGCTGTCCACCACGCCCACGGCGTTTTAGGTAGATTTGTGGGCGGGCCAGCCCGATGCTGGCTACATCGCGTTACCAGGTCCTGGGCGCATGGCGATCCAATCGTGCAAGCCGCCCTTGGGGGGGGCTGGCAGGGAACGCCTGACGCTGCATAGGCTCGGACAAGGGTTGTTCCTGTGTTGAAGGAGAGCCCATGCCCGATCAAGACACCGCAGAATTCCGCCCCGCGCCAGAGCGCACCTCCGCCGCACTCTGGGTCTTGCTGGCCGCGCTGGTGTGCGCCGTGGCGGCTGGCGCGGCATGGTGGTTCTGGCTGCGGCCGGTGGAGCTCGCATTGGCGCCACCCCCTGTGGTGGCCGCTCCAACAGCACCGGCAGCGCCCACGCCCGCTCCCGCTCCCGAGGCGTCGGGGCAGCAGAACCCGGTGGATGCGCTGGCGCCGCCCGACGCTGCCTTGCCTGCGCTGGCCGAGTCTGACCCTCGGGTTGCAGAGCTCTTGGCCGAGCTGCTGGGCCGCGACAAGTTGGCGGTGTTTCTGCAGACCGATGGTTTTGTTCGCCGCGTGGTGGCCACTGTGGACAACCTGGGGCGTGCCCATGCCCCCTCGCGCATGTGGCCGGTGCAGCCCACGGCGCAGCGGTTTGTGGTGGATGGCACTGGCAACGCGCCCACCACCATCGCTGCCGCCAACGCCGCGCGCTACAGCGCGTTTTTGACATTTGCCGAAGCGGTACCGATGGAGCCCGCCGTGGCGCTGTACGCGCGGCTGTACCCGCTGTTTCAGCAAGCGTATGAAGAGCTGGGCTACCCCCGGCGCTACTTCAACGACCGCTTGGTGGCGATGCTGGACCAGCTGCTGCAAGCGCCCGAGCCCGCGGGCCCGCTGCAGGTCAAGCTCACGCCCGTGAACACCGAAGTGCCCAACCTGCGGCCCTGGGTGCGCTACGAGTTTGTGGACCCCGCGCTGGAGGCGCTGCCCAGCGGTCAGAAGATCCTGCTGCGCATGGGCCCCGCCAACGAGGCGCGTGCCAAGGCGCTGATCCGCGAGCTGCGCAAGCGCGTGGCCACGAGCGGCGTGGCGCGCAAGTAAGGCCCTCTAGCCTGTCATGGGGTGGGAAGTGGCAGAGCCGTCTTGTAGCGCACCTGCTTGAGTGCGAAGCTCGACCGGATCTTCTCGACGCCCGGAATGGGCGACAGCTGCTCCAGAATGAAACGCTCCAACGCCCCAATGTCGGCAAGCGCTACCCGGATCAGGTAGTCGCTGTCACCGCTCATCAGGTAGCACTCCATCACCTCATCGTGCTCGGCAATGCGGCGTTCAAAGTCGGCCAGGGCTTCCTTGCTTTGCGCCTTGAGGCTGATGCTGATGAACACATTCAGGCCCAGCCCCAGCGCCGCCGCATTGGCCAGCGCCACATAGCGGCTGATGACGCCTGCCGCCTCCAGCGCCTTCACCCGCGCCAGGCAGGGCGAGGGCGACAGGTGCACGCGCCGCGCCAGTTCCACGTTGGACAAAGATCCATCGGCCTGCAGCTCGGCCAGAATGCGCAAATCGAGGGTATCCAGTTTCATATGCCGCAGTTTATGGCTTTGGCGGCATAAAGTGCTATAGACGCGCGTTGGGAAAGGCAAAACGGCAACTCATTTGGAGCCAGCCTCGCTACAGTGGCCTCCATGAACGCCCTCACACCCCACGCCCTGCTACAACAAGCCACCGGCGCCCCCCTGGACGCCGATCCCGAAGAAACCGCCGAGTGGCGCGATGCCTTCCTGGCACTCGTCGCCACCGAAGGCCCCGAGCGCGCGCGGCACATGCTGCAGGAGCTGGTGCGGGTGGCGCGTGCGCAGCGCATTGGCTGGCAGCCCGACCTGAACACACCGTACGTGAACACCGTGGCGGTGCAGGACCAGCCTGTGTTCCCGGGTGACCTGGCCATCGAGGAGCGTGTGGCTTCCATCGTGCGCTGGAACGCGCTGGCCATGGTGGTGCGCGCGAACCAGGCGTATGGCGAGCTGGGTGGGCACATTGCCAGCTACGCCAGTGCTGCGGATCTTTTCGAAAGCGGGTTCAACCATTTCTTTCGTGCCCGTGAAGGGCTGGGCGAAGGGCAGCACCGGGGCGATCTGGTGTTCTTCCAGCCGCACAGCGCGCCCGGCGTGTATGCCCGCGCCTTCCTGGAAGGGCGCCTGTCCGAGCAGGACCTGATGCACTACCGCCAGGAACTGACGGCGCCGGGTGCAGGCGCGCAGGGCCTGTCGAGTTACCCACACCCCTGGCTGATGCCCGACTTCTGGCAGTTCCCCACCGGCTCGATGGGCATCGGCCCTATCAGCAGCATCTACCACGCACGCTTCATGCGCTACCTCACGCACCGCAACCTGCTCAACTGCGCGGGGCGCAAGGTGTGGGGCGTGTTTGGTGACGGCGAGATGGACGAGCCCGAATCCATGAGTGCCCTGACCCTGGCCGCGCGCGAAGGCCTGGACAACCTGGTCTGGGTGGTCAACTGCAACCTGCAGCGCCTGGATGGCCCGGTGCGCGGTAATGGCCGCATCATCGACGAGCTGGAGCGCCTGTTCGCCGGCGCGGGCTGGAACGTGGTCAAGCTGGTGTGGGGCAGCGACTGGGACGGCCTGTTCGCCCGCGACCTGACCGGTGCACTGGTGCGCACGCTCGAAGGCACGGTGGACGGCCAGATGCAGACCTTCGCGGCCAAGGACGGTCGTTTCAACCGCGACAACTTCTTCGGCCAGAACCCCGAGCTGGCCGCGCTGGCCCAGGGCATGACCGACGAGCAGATCGACCGCTTGAAGCGCGGCGGGCATGACCTGGTGAAGATCCACGCCGCCTACGCCGCCGCTGCCGCCCACCAGGGCCAGCCCACCGTGATCCTGGCCCACACCAAAAAGGGCTACGGCATGGGCACTGCCGGCCAGGGCAAGATGACCACGCACAGCCAGAAGAAGCTGGACGAGACCGACCTCATCGAGTTTCGCAATCGCTTCAACCTGCCGCTCAGCGACGAGCAGGCCACCAGCCTGGCCTTCTTCAAGCCCGCCGAAGACAGCTCGGAGATGCGCTACCTGCGCAGCCACCGCGACGCACTGGGCGGCTACCTGCCGCGCCGCGAGACGGCGTGCGACGCGCTGCCCGTCCCATCCATTGATAGCTACGCGCAGTTCGCGCTGCAGGCCGATGGCAAGGAGATGAGCACCACCATGGCCTTCGTGCGCATGCTGGGCACGTTGCTCAAAGACGCCACGCTGGGCCCGCGCATCGTGCCCATCGTGGCCGACGAGGCGCGCACCTTCGGCATGGCCAACCTGTTCAAGCAGGTGGGCATCTACAGCAGCGTGGGCCAGCGTTATGCGCCCGAGGACATCGGCTCGGTGCTGAGCTACCGCGAGGCGCTGGACGGCCAGATCTTGGAAGAAGGCATCAGCGAGGCCGGCGCCATCGCCAGCTGGACGGCGGCCGCCACCAGCTACAGCGTGCACGGCCTGGCCATGCTGCCGTTCTACATCTACTACTCCATGTTCGGCTTCCAGCGCGTGGGAGACGCCATCTGGGCGGCTGCGGACCAGCGTGCGCGGGGCTTCCTCTTGGGCGCGACCTCGGGCCGCACCACGCTGGGCGGCGAGGGCCTGCAGCACCAGGACGGCAGCAGCCACCTGGTGGCCGCCACCATTCCCAACTGCAAGGCCTACGACCCAGCCTACGCGGGAGAAATGGCCGTCATCATCGACGCCGGCATGCGCGAGATGGTGACCGAGCAGCGCGACGTCTTCTACTACGTCACGCTGATGAACGAGAACTACGCCCAGCCCGACCTGCCCGCCGGTACGGCAGAAGGTGTGCTGCGTGGATGCTATGTTTTCAGGAGCTATTCAGGCAATATGCACCAGCGCGACAGCGCGATTTCGTCCCAAAGCGTCACCCTGATGGGCTCTGGTGCCATCCTGACCGAGGTGGTCAAGGCCGCAGAACAACTTGCGAGTGAGGGTGTGGATGTGACCGTGCTCAGCGTCACCAGCTGGAGCGAACTGGCCCGCGACGGCGTGGCCTGCGAGCAGCGCTGGCTGGCGGGCGATGCCCAGCCTGCACCCGCATGGCTGACGCAGCAACTGGCCACGACCCGCGGACCAGTGATCGCCGCCAGCGACTATGTGCGCGCCGTGCCCGAGACGGTGCGCGCCTTCATCCCCGAGGGCCGCAAGTATGTGACCCTGGGCACGGATGGGTTTGGACGCAGCGACACGCGGGCAGCGCTCCGGCAATTCTTTGGGGTGGATGCAGCCAGCGTGGCCCAGGCAGCGCGGCGAGCGCTGGCCGCTGGCTGATGGGTGCGGGGGGCGAGCGCAGGCGCCTGCCGTCGTTTTACAGTGCCTCCGCTCTGTCGCCTGATGACAGCGGGGGTGGGGTGAACGCCATTGCCCAATTTCGCGCAGGCTTCCTACAATGGTTTAGCAACCGTGAGAGGGCGCCATGGCACATGTCATCTGGGACCATAACCCGCCGACCACCTGGATAGCCAACGTGGACGGGCAAGCACTTTGCTCCATCAAGCGCAAAGACATTGGCGGATGGACCGCCGCCTGGGCAGACGACCGCCTGTGGCCGCCGCCCGCCCATTTGCCCAAGGCCATGCCGCAACCCACCCAGTTTTTCAGCAGTCTGGAAGAAGCCAAGCAGGCGGTGGAAAACGCGCTGGGCGCTTGAGGCGGGGCCCTGGAGCACTGCCGCAGTCTGAGTGACTGCGCTTGCGTGTACCGGCGGCGGCAAGCGCAGGGCTTCCAGCCAGTCTATGAGGGGCGTGGGCCCCTACGCATGCGGCCAACCTCAGCCCGCAGGGCGCTGGAAGAATGCATCCAGCACCGGCATCAACCCCGGAAACTCCAGAGCAAACCGTTCGCGGTTTACAAAATACGCCTCGCAGGCCACGGCAAAGAATTCGGACTGCGAGGTCGCCCCGTACGCGTCCAGCCAGGGCCGTTCGGCGCCAAAGCGCTCGGCCATGATCACGCGTTCGCGAAACTGTTCGTAGGCGGGCTCCCAGGCTGCCCACCATGCCTCATACGCCGCACGGCCGGTGCGTGTGCCTATGAAGCCTGCGGGCAGGGGCGGGCAGCCGTTGGGTTGGCCGTTTTTCATGTCGAGCTTATGGACGAACTCGTGCACCACCACGTTGTGACCGCGCGCCGTGTTCTCGGCAGCGTTGTTCACATGCTGCCAGCTGAGCATGATGGGGCCGCGCTCCATGGCCTCGCCCAGCAGCACCTGGGTGTGCTCGTGCACCACGCCCGCTTCGTCCATCGTCTGGCGGCGGGCCACGGCCTCGCCAGGGTGCAGCACGATGCCCACGAAATCGTCGTACCAGTCGAGTGCCTTGGCGGGGTCGCCCCAGTGCAGCAGGGGCAAGCAGGCCTGCGCGGCAATGTCGATGGCCATGGCGTCGGTCACCACGAGGCCGTGGGCACCGTGGAATTCCTTGTGATGCAAAAAGAGCGCGCTCAGCACACGCAGTTTGGCCTGGTCGTGCAGCGACAGTGCGGCCAGAAATGGGTAGCGCTGCACGGTCTGCAGCCACAGCGTGGCAGAGATGTCCGGTACCGGGGCCACGGTGGCGCGCACGCGGCGCCAGAGGCGGTTGAGCAAGGGGGGCATGGCGATCGGGCTGCGGGAGGTGGGCCCGCTCAGTTCATGACCGCTGTTACTTGGGGGCCAGGGGCAGCCGTTCCAAGCCCGCGCTGGACAAACGCAGTGTTTCCAGCCGGGGGGACAATGCTGCGGCATCCCAGTCGCTCAGCACCACGCGTTGCAGACCCGGAGCCAGCACATGGTCGGCGGGCCGGTGGGTGTGGCCGTGGATGAGGGTGTGGGCGCCTGCGGCCTGCAGCCAGGCGATGGCGGCGGGGCTGTCCACATCGGCGTACGTGGCCCCCGACTGCTTGCGCGCCTCGCTCTCCTGGCGGATGCCGCGCGCCTGCACGCGGCGCGTGGCCAAAGGCTGGGTCAGAAATTGCTGCTGCCAGGCGGCGCTGCGGGCCTGCAGGCGAAAACGCTGGTAGTCCACATCGTCCAGGCACAGCAGGTCGCCGTGGCTCAGGACATACCGCTGGCCGCCAAAGACCAGGACTGTTGGGTCTGCCAGGCCGGTGATGCCGCACCCAGCCAGGAAGGCAGGGCCCGCCAGGAAGTCGCGGTTGCCATGCATGAAGTACACCGGCAGGCGCTGCGCGGCGGCCCGAAGGATGGCGCAGCCCCGGGCTTCGAAGCTGCTGGGCTCGCTCATCGCATCGTCGCCCACCCACACTTCGAACAGGTCGCCCAGGATAAAGAGGGCGTCTGCGGTGGTGCCTTCCAGATACTGCTGGAATGCGGCCACCGTGGCGGGCTCGCTGGCCTGCAGGTGCAGGTCTGAAATGAAATCGACCGTGCGCCAAGGCGAGGGAGCGACAAGCTCCTCGAACCAGGGCACGGTCGTGGTCACGGGGGGGGCTGGGTGGTTCATCCCTTGCGCTGCGGCCTGCAATGGGCGGCCGACATTGGTGTGGCCTCAGCGGGGCGCGCAGCGCCACAGGGGGATGCCATGCTCAGAGGGCGACGGCCTTCTCGATGATCACGTCTTCCTTCGGCACGTCGTCATGGAAGCCCTTGCGGCCCGTCTTCACGGCCTTGATCTTGTCCACCACGTCGGTGCCCGACACGACCTTGCCGAACACGGCATAGCCCCAACCCTGGGCCGAAGGTGCGGTGTGGTTCAGGAAGCCGTTGTCGGCCACGTTGATGAAGAACTGGGCGGTGGCCGAGTGCGGGTCGCTGGTGCGGGCCATGGCCACGGTGTAGTTGGCGTTCTTCAGGCCGTTGTTGGCTTCGTTTTCGATGGGCGCGTCGGTGCCCTTCTGGGTCATGCCGGACTCAAAGCCGCCGCCTTGCACCATGAAGCCGGGGATCACGCGGTGGAAGATGGTGTTGTTGTAGTGGCCCTTGTTCACGTAGGCCAGGAAGTTCTCGACCGACTTGGGTGCCTTGGCGGCGTCGAGTTCGAGGGTGATGACGCCGTAGCCGGCGATGTGCAGTTCGACTTGGGGGTTGCTCATGGCTTTGCTTCTTTCAAAAAATGGGCGCTTCACTTCACCACGGTGGCGGAGTTGATGGTGATGGGGGTGGTGGGCACGTTCTGGTGGCCGCCCTTGTTGCCGGTGGCCACGGCCTTGATCTTGTCCACCACGGCGGTGCCTTCGACCACCTTGCCGAACACGGCGTAGCCGTGGCCGTCAGGGTTGGGGGCGTTGAGCATGCCGTTGTCCTTCACGTTGATGAAGAACTGCGAAGTGGCCGAGTTGGGATCGCCGGTGCGCGCCATGGCGATGGTGTAGGTGTCGTTCTTGAGGCCGTTCTTGGCTTCGAGCGGGATGGGGGCCTTGGTGGGCTTTTGCTGCATATCAGCCGTGAAGCCGCCGCCCTGGATCATGAAGCCATCGATCACGCGGTGGAAGATCGTGCCGTCGTAGTGCTTGCTGTTCACGTAAGCCAGGAAGTTCTCGACCGTCTTGGGGGCCTTGGCGGCGTCGAGCTGCACGACGATGTCGCCCATCGACGTGGCCAGCTTGACCTTGGGGGCATCTTGCGCCTGTACGGGTGCTACTGTAAACATAGCAGCCAGGGCAATACTTGCTAGCGCTACCGTCGAATTTCTTCTGGAAATCATCCAATCACTCCTTCGAAAAAGATCTGCCATTGTTGGCCGCGGCGCGTCCAGTACTGGCGCTTGACCGGGCCTGTGCGGGCGCCTTCGGCGACTTCGCCGAACGTTACCACCATGGTGTCGGCCGAGTCTGTCCACCGCAGGTAAGACTTGTCCTTGAGCTGGAGTTCCCGGCCCTTGAGGGCGCGGGCCTCGGCCTGCAGCACCTGGGTCCATTCCTCCAGCGGCTTCTTGCGGTAGCTCTGGAAGTCGGGCGCATAAAAGCCCAGCAGGCGCTTCATGTCGCCCTCGGTCTTGGCGGTGCGCCAGGCGTTGAGCACCGCTTCGAACGATTTGCGGTCGGCCGCCACGCTGTGGGGCTGCACCCATTGCAACTGGCGTGCAATGACCACGGGGGTGGAGCGGGGCTCCACCGTGCGCAGGATGCGTTCGAGGTCGGGGTTGGCCAGCACGAGGCAACCGTCGGTCGCCAGTGGCGCGCGCGAGAATTGGTCGGGCGGCGTGCCATGCAGCCAGATGCCGCTGCCCGTCTTGCCCCGGCTCTGGTCCAGGGGGTTGGGATAGTTGATGGGGAGGGCGCCCGCGCCGTAGAAATCCTTGAGCTTGGCCGGGTCCAGGCGGCTGGTGATGAAGTACACCCCCAGCGGTGTGCGCTGGTCACCCTCCACCTCTTTTTCGATGCCGAGCTTGCCCACGGAGGCATAGTAGTCGGCCACCAGCCGCAGGCCCTGGGCGGTGTTTTCAAAGAGATACAGGCGAGAGCGCGAGGTGTCTACCGCAATCGCGTGGCGCGAGCGAGGGGACAGCTCCAGGAACTGTGCGGGGATGGCATTGACCGGGGGGCGGCTGCGTTGTGCATCCACACGCTGGCGCGATTCGGTGCGCAGTTCGGCCAGTGCCGCAGCGGCCTGGATGCTGCGGGCCGAGTCCGGCTCAGGGGCCACATCGCCCATATGCCGCAGTGGGCGGGTTCGCGACATGAGCAGGTCACCGACCGCCAGTTGCGCCAGCTGGAAATTGGGGTAGTCGCGCGCCAGGCTTTCGGCCTGGGCCAGCGCCTCGCGACCCCGGCCTTCGGCCACCAGCTTGTAGACCGCCATGAGGCGCGTCTCTGCTTGGCCGTCGCGCAGCTCAGCAGGTGTGGGCGCCACCGGGGGCGTGGTGGATGCCGCATGCGCAGCAGCCGCCCGGCGGGCCTTGGCACCCTGCGGCAGGGCTGGCGTGGCCAACGAGAGGCCCAGCAGCAACAGCACCGCTGGTGCTGCCCTGCGGCCTGCGTTGGTCAGGGGCACAAACATGCAAACCATCTATCAGCTGACTGTCAGGGCAAAAAAAAAGCCCGCGCGGAAGGCGCAGGCGCCGCATCGGGGGCCATGGTTAACCGCCTGTGGATTCGCGAACGATGGTCCAGCGGCCGTTGTTATTGACGAGGTCCAACGTCTTGCGGCTGCTCACGTTGAGCGCGTCGGCACTGTATGCCTGGCGAAACCGGGCCGTTGCCTTGTCACCTTGTACGGACACGGTGATGTCAGAAAGCTTCACGCTGATCTTGGATTTGCCTACGATGCGCGCCTCGCGTTCCTTCTCCCAGGCAGCGCGGCCTTGGCGACCAGGTGGATCGAACGACTTGTCGTACGCGCCCAGGTACCCCTTCATGTCCTTGGACGACCAGGCCGCAGCCCAGGCCTGTACGGCGGAGGTAACGGCCTGGGTGGACGCGTCGCTGGCAGCTGCAGGAGCTGGGGCAGGTGCCGGAGCCGTTGCAGCGGGAGCGGGGCTGACAGTTGGAGCTGGAGCGGCGGCAGGCGCTGGCGCTGCAGCTGCTGGCGCAGCGGCGGGCGCTGGAGCGGGTGCAGGGCGCTGGGTTACCACCACGGCGGGCGCGGGCGCTGCGGCGGCAGGGCGACCGGTTTTGCTGCCGGGTTCGTTGGAGAACAATTCGCGGATCAGCGCCAGCTTGGGCTTGACGGAGTTGGCGTTGTTGGCATCCAGTTGCAGCGCCTTGTTGTAAGCCTGGCTGGCCAGCTTGGCGTAGATGTCGCCCAGGTTTTCCTGTGCGGTGGCGTAGCTGGGGTTGGTGCGGATCGCCATTTCCAGCGCCGTGCGGGCCTTGTCCAGCTGGTTCTGGTTGGCGTACAGCACAGCCAGGTTGTTGTAGGGCTCGGGCAGCTCTGGGTACTCTTCGGTGAGCTTGGTGAAGGTGGCGATGGCGTCGGCCTGCTTGCCCGAGTCGGTCTGGGCCACGCCGCGCAAGAAGCGCAGCTGCGGGTCACGTGGGTTGGCGGCCAGGCGCTGGTCGGCCTTGGCCAGCGCCTCGGCCGCCTTGCCAGCCTTGAGCAACTGGGTGATGTCGGCATAGTCGTCCGCGTGGACCACGCCCGTGCCCATCAGGGCGGTCAGTGCCAGAAGGCGCAGTAGGCGTGGGAGTGTGCGTCGGACTTGCTTCATGGGGGTACAAAGGAGTTGGGCGGCAGCCAGCCCGGGCGGGGGCTTATACTGCGGCGGATTGTAGCTGAGGGGGTTGTCATGACGGTACGCTGTTGCCGCTGGTGATTTTGCTGGACGCCCCTTGCCGGGCCACCCCCTGTCGAGGGCCGAGTTCCGCTGCTGCCGGGTGAGTTTCTTTGCCTCGCCCACCCCATCAAGTCTCCCGTTACTGAAATCCCATGAGTTTGCGCATCTACAACACGCTGTCGCGTGCATTGGAAGACTTTTCCCCGCTCGAACCTGGCCATGTGCGCATGTATGTGTGCGGCATGACCATTTATGACCTGTGCCATATCGGCCACGCCCGGATGATGATGGCGTTCGACGTGGTGCAGCGCTGGCTCAAGGCCAGCGGCCTGCGCGTGACCTACGTGCGCAACATCACCGACATCGACGACAAGATCATCAGGCGTGCGCTGGAGCGTGGCATCACCATCCGCCAGCTCACTGACGAGATGATTGCCGCCATGCACCAGGACATCGGCCTGCTGGGCATCGAGCCGCCGTCGGTCGAGCCCCGCGCTACCGAATATGTGCCCCAGATGCTCTCGCTCATCGGCCAGCTGGAAGGCAAGGGCCTTGCCTACCGGGCGAGCAACGGCGATGTGAACTACTCCGTGCGCAAGTTCGATGGCTACGGCAAGCTCTCGGGCAAGTCGCTCGACGAGCTGCGCGCCGGCGAGCGCGTAGCAGTGCTGGACGGCAAGGAAGACCCGCTCGACTTCGTGCTGTGGAAAGCCTCCAAGCCCGAGGAGCCGCCCGAGGCCAAGTGGGACAGCGCTTTTGGTGCTGGCCGCCCCGGCTGGCACATCGAATGCTCGGCCATGAGCTGCGCCACGCTGGGCGAGACCTTCGACATCCACGGCGGCGGCGCAGACCTGCAGTTCCCCCACCATGAGAACGAAATCGCCCAAAGTGAAGGTGCCACGGGCAAACCGCTGGCCAAGTTCTGGGTGCACAACGGCTTTGTGCGCGTGGACAACGAGAAGATGTCCAAGAGCCTGGGCAACTTCTTCACCATCCGCGACGTGCTCAAGACGTATGACGCAGAAACCGTGCGCTTTTTCATCGTCCGCGCCCACTACCGCAGTGCGCTGAACTACAGTGATGCGCACCTGGATGACGCGCGCCAGGCGCTCAAGCGGCTGTACACCGCGCTGAGCCTGGTGACTCCCGCACAAGAAACCACTTCTATCGACTGGACCAACCCTTACGCGGCCCGCTTCAAGGCCGCGATGGACGAGGACTTTGGCACTCCCGAGGCCGTGGCCGTGCTGTTTGATCTGGCAAGCGAGGTCAACAAGACCCGCTCCGTCGAGCTGGCGGGGTTGCTCCAGGCGCTGGGTGGCTGCCTGGGGATCTTGCAGGGTGACCCCAAGGCTTTTCTTCAGTCCGGGGCCGCCGGTGTGGATGAGTCTGAGATTCAGGCACAGATTGCTGCCCGGGCCGCAGCCAAGGCGGCCAAGAACTTTGCCGAGGCCGACCGCATCCGCAACCACTTGCTGGCCCAGGGCATCGTGCTCAAGGACTCTGCCGCCGGCACCACATGGGAAGCTGCCCAATGAGCATTGTTTTGATGCTAAATATGCCAGTAGTGCAGGTGGAATAAGCGGTGGCAGCTTCTAAAAAGATATCGGGTGACGCTGTGGCGCCGTCGCTGGTGCTGGCCACGCCCGACTACTGGGCCGAGGCCTGCAAGCACCTGGTGAAAAAAGACCGGGTGATGAAGCGCCTGATCCCGCAGTTTGGCGACGCCGCGCTGCAGACCAAGGGCGACCCCTTCATCACGCTGGCGCGTTCCATCGTGGGCCAGCAGGTGTCCGTGGCTTCGGCGCAGGTCGTGTGGGAGCGTTTTGTGGCGCTGCTGCCGCGCGGCATGAAGCCCGCCAGCGTGCTCAAGCTCAAGATCGATGACATGCGGGCCGCAGGCCTTTCGGCCCGCAAAGTGGACTACCTGGTGGACCTGGCCATGCACTTTGAGGGCGGCAAGCTGCACGTCAAGGACTGGGCCGCCATGGATGACGAGGCCATCATTGCCGAGCTGGTGGCCATCCGTGGCATCGGCCGATGGACGGCCGAGATGTTTTTGATCTTCTATTTGATGCGGCCCAATGTTTTGCCCCTCGATGACGTGGGGTTGATCAGCGGGATCAGCCAGAATTACTTCTCTGGCGACCCGGTGAGCCGCAGCGACGCCCGTGAGGTGGCCGAGGCCTGGAAGCCCTGGTGCAGCGTCGCGACTTGGTATATTTGGCGGTCTCTGGACCCCCTGCCTGTAACCTATTGACACCACTGCAGGCACGCCGGTTACAGTGCGTGCCATTCGTGGCAACCCCGCCGGGTGCGATCCCCAAGGAGAAAAACGTTGGCGAAAAAGACCTTTCTGGATTTCGAACAGCCCATTGCCGAGCTGGAGTCCAAAATTGAAGAACTGCGCTACGTGCAGACCGAGAGTGCCGTCGATATCTCGGAAGAGATCGACCAGCTGAGCAAGAAGAGCCAGCAACTCACCAAAGACATTTACAGCGAACTGTCGCCCTGGCAGATCACCAAGATCGCCCGCCACCCTGAGCGTCCCTACACGCTCGACTACGTGCGCGACATCTTCACCGACTTCGTCGAGCTGCACGGCGACCGCCACTACGCGGACGACCTGTCCATCGTGGGCGGCCTCGCGCGCTTCAACGGCCACGCCTGTATGGTGCTGGGCCATCAGAAGGGCCGCGACACGAAGGAGCGCGCCATGCGCAACTTTGGCATGAGCAAGCCAGAGGGCTATCGCAAGGCCCTGCGCCTGATGAAGACGGCCGAGAAATTCAAGCTGCCCGTGTTCACCTTTGTGGACACGCCCGGCGCCTATCCGGGCATTGACGCCGAAGAGCGCGGCCAGTCCGAGGCCATTGGCCGCAACATCTTCGAGATGGCGCAGCTCGAAGTACCCATCATCACCACCATCATTGGCGAAGGCGGCTCCGGGGGAGCCTTGGCCATCAGCGTGGCCGATCAGGTTGTGATGCTGCAATACGCCATCTACTCGGTCATCAGCCCCGAAGGCTGTGCGTCCATCCTCTGGAAGACCAGCGACAAGGCGCAAGAGGCCGCTGACGCCCTGGGCATCACCGCCCACCGCCTCAAGGCCCTGGGCCTGGTGGACAAGATCGTGAGCGAGCCCGTGGGTGGCGCCCATCGCGATCACAAGCAGATGGCCGCATTTTTGAAGCGCGCTTTGGGCGATGCCTTCCGCCAGGTGGCAGACCTCAAGACCAAAGACTTGCTGGACCGCCGCTACGAGCGTCTGCAGAGCTACGGCCGCTTCAGCGACACCAAGGCGGACGCCCGCTAAGCCCGCTGAGGGCAGGTTCTGGCCTGTCGTTGCTGGCAATGAATGCACCAGCTTGGTGCGGTTCCAACGGCCCTTCGGGGCCGTTGTTGTTTTTCTGGCCGACTCCTTGCAGGGGCGCACAAACCCGCACTGGCGCATGGACTGCTACCGGATGTAACATGCCTGCAGACCGCCTGCGCGGGCGGTTCAAGGAGGGCTTCATGTCGCTTCTGAAGACGCTCAAAGGCCAGATCCTGGTCCTCTCTGCCACCTGCATGGTGGCTGCCCTGATGGTGTTGACGTTGGTCAACTACCTGTCGGCGCGTGCACAGGCGCAGGTTTCGCTGGCCGAAGAGGGCATGGCGACCGCCAAGAGCCATGCAGAAACCATCGAGGAGTGGGCGCGGGCCAAGGCCACGATCATTGCGGCCTCCGTCGCCGCCTTTGAAGATCCCGAACCTGCCAAGTCTCTGGCCATGCTGCGCGACGCGGGCAAGTTCAGCACGGCGTATTTTGGCTACGCGGACAAGAAGTACGTATTTTCAGAGACTCGCAGCCTGCCCGCCGACTACGACCCCACCGCACGTCCTTGGTACAAGCAGGCCGCGCAAGCGGGCGGGTCTGTGGTCACGCCGCCCTACATCTCGGCGTCCGATCAAAAGCTGGTGGTGACTTTTGCGACCCCGGTGGGCGCTGGCGCAGCGCTCAAAGGCGTGGCGGCTGGTGATGTCTACATGGAGTCGGTGGTTGCCAATGTGGCTTCCATCCAGCCCACGCCGCAGAGTTTCGGGTTTCTGGTGTCTGCCGACGGCAAGATCATCGCCCACCGCGACCAGGCGCTGACCCTCAAGCCCATTGCCGATTTGTCCAAGGACCTCGTGATCGACAAGCTGCTCGCGGCATCCAAGGACAAAAGCTTGCTGCAGGCGGACATTGCGTCGCGCAGCCGGTTACTCAGCGTGGTGCCGATCGCGGGCACCTCATGGATGCTGGTGGTGGCCCTGGATGAAAGCGAGGCCATGGCACCGATCCGGGCCATGCTGGCCACATCGCTGATCTCCAGCATTTTGGTGTTGGTGGTGGCCGTTGGGCTGCTGGGCGTGGTTCTGACGCGGCGCCTGCGCCAGCTCACGCTGGTGCGTGACGCGATGCATGAAATCGGCGCCGGTGATGGCGACCTGTCGCGCCGCATCGACGCCCACGGTGAGGACGAGCTGGCCCAGATCGCCGGTAGCTTCAACAGCTTTGCGGGCAAGCTCTCCGGTGTGCTCTCGCAGATCCGTGACGCCAGCAGCTCGGTACGCGTGGCCGCCGAAGAGATTGCCACTGGCAACCATGACCTGAGCGGGCGCACCGAACTCACGGCATCCAGCTTGCAGCAGACATCAGCCTCCATGCAGCAGCTGACCGAGACCGTCCGGCACAACGCAGACTCGGCACGCCAGGCCAACCAGCTGGTAGCCCAGGCGTCCAGCGTGGCGCAACATGGTGGGCAGGTGGTGGGCAATGTGGTGACCACCATGGACCAGATCAATGCGGCCTCGCGCAAGATCAACGACATCATTGGCGTCATCGACGGCATTGCCTTCCAGACCAACATCCTTGCGCTCAATGCTGCGGTGGAAGCCGCCCGCGCGGGCGAGCAGGGCAGGGGCTTTGCGGTGGTAGCAGGCGAGGTGCGCAGCCTCGCCCAGCGCAGCGCCGAGGCCGCACGCGAGATCAAGACCCTGATCAATACCTCGGTCGAGCAGGTGGAAAACGGCTCGCGGCTGGTACACGACGCGGGCACTACCATGACCGAGATCGTGACCTCGGTGCAGCGTGTGACGGACATCATGGCCGAGATCACGGCGTCCACCAATGAGCAAAGCACCAGCATCAACGAGGTCGGCCAGGCCGTGGCCCAACTCGACCAGATGACCCAGCAGAACGCAGCGCTGGTGGAGGAGAGCGCTGCTGCGGCACAGAGCCTCAAGGACCAGTCGGTGCGGCTGTCGGAGGTGGTGGGTACCTTCCGCCTGTCCACCGACCCTGCCCACGCTGCGCCACGGCTGTCCTCGCCGGGCGGTTAAGTTGCCAGGGGCGGGGCGGCGCCCCCCATGCACCTTACTGCCGGAGTGCGGGGCACCGTGATAATCGGCGCCCATGCGCCGCCATTTCTCCCTCGTTCTCTACGCCCTCCGGGCACGTCCGGCGGTTGCGACGGGTCCCGCTGCAGGGCCTGAAGGGCGGATGCGATGACGCAATCAATGGACGCCGCCCTGCGGGCCTTTGCGCCCGTGTTGCCGATGGCCGTGGCGTTGAGCGGGGGCGCAGACTCGACCGCGTTGCTGTTGGGCTGTGCACGCCGCTGGCCCGGGCAGGTGCTGGCCATCCATGTGCACCATGGGCTGCAGGCGGCCGCCGATGGGTTTGAGCAGCATTGCGTGGCCTTGTGTAGCAAGCTGGGCGTGCCCTTGCGTGTGCAGCGACTGGACGCGCGCCCCGCGTCCGGCCAGAGCCCCGAGGATGCCGCTCGGCAAGCCAGATACCAGGCTTTGACGGCAGTAGCGCTAGAGGATCATGCCTTGGGTGCTATTCAATCCATAGCAATTGCACAGCACGCCGACGATCAGGCCGAAACCCTGCTACTCGCCCTGTCGCGCGGAGCGGGAGTGGCCGGCCTGGCCGCCATGCCCGCCCAGTGGACGCGTGCTGGTCTGGTCTGGCACCGCCCCTTGTTGCAGGTGTCAGCGGCGGACGTACGCGATTGGTTGAAGGCACAAGGCCAGGCGTGGGTGGAAGACCCCACCAACTCCGATGAGCGCTTCACGCGCAACCGCATTCGGGCGCAACTGCTGCCTGCGCTGCATGCCGCATTCCCGTCCTTTCGCGATACCTTTGCACGGTCGGCCGCCAATGCAGCCCAGGCTGCCGAGCTGCTGCACGAGATGGCACAGCAGGACCTGTCCTTGGTGGGCGAGCCCCCCGGTATCAAGGCCCTGCAGGGGCTCACCCGCGCCCGCCAGGCCAACGTGGTGCGCCACTGGCTGCGCCATGCCCACCAAACCACCCCGGGAGCCGCGCAATTGGGCGAGCTGCTGGATCAGATCCAGGCCTGTACCACACGGGGTCACCACATCCGCATCAAGGTAGGAAGCGGCTTTGTCGTGCGGTCTGGTCTTACGCTGGAATGGCGGAGGCAGTAGCTCTCAGGTGTCTTTTTGCCCGCGTCACGGGGCGACACCCACAAACACGGGAGCAAACCGCCGCATCCGGCACGTTGCCAATCGCGAAGATTGCCAGCTCTATGAGCTCGGTGCGTCCAATAGAAAGCCCGAGTCCGTCCTTGCCCCCTGTCCAACAGGCTAAACACACAAGCCATCCGCGCTCGAATGGCCTCCATATGCGACATCAAAACCTAGGCGGCAATCGGCAAAAAAGTGAATCCAGCTATCAGCGCCCGGCGTGCGCGAGGACTTTGGACCAGACCACCTATGCTGCTGCAACCAGCGGAACAGCCTCTGAAATGAGGCATAATAGCTGGATTGGAAACGTGACCGAGTGGCCGAAGGTGCTCCCCTGCTAAGGGAGTATGGGGTGTAGAGCCTCATCGAGGGTTCGAATCCCTCCGTTTCCGCCAACCATCTGGAAAAGCTGCAAGCATGGCCTTAAAGCCATCTGCAGCTTTTTTTTCGTCTTCGCGTTCTGACTGTTCCAAGTCCTCGGCCATCGCGGCCATGAACGCATGTGCAGGGTCCTCTCCAAGGATCGCGCGCAATTTGCCCCGAACGCGCCAGTTCGCAGGCCTTTCTCCCTTTTTGATCTTCGCCAAGTTCGCTTGCTCCATGTCGAGCAAAGCGGCTAGCTTTCGTTGGCTTCCAGCTATCGAAGTAGCATCATCGATTAATTTATTTAATTCAATATCGATATACATCTGACTACACTCCGGCTCGTTGATATGCAAATGACTACGATGTCATTTGGACAATTTTCACACAGGAGCCGCCATGACCGCCAGAACCCCAGTTCGCACACCTCCAGCCACCAAAGGCGCTGCACGCGCTGTGGCGTCTCCTGCAGCGCCTGCGCTGGGGGTGTGCACCCGCTCTTACGTCAAGGTCTCTTCCTCCGTGTTGCGCTGGTCGCGTATCGAGATCAAGGGGTAATCGCTATGAGCTTTCAAGCTATCGAGGCCTTGAACCTTGCCCATTTCGTTCTCGGCTGCGCAATGCTGTTTTTTGTCGCTGTCTTCGGTCTATTGGCCGTGGGGTCGTTTGCCTTGAGAGTGGCTCGGCCCACGACTGGAGCACAAGAATGAGCAAGGTGCTGATGCAATCCGGCGCGGGCATGCTGGACCTGTTCTCCAGCTCGGTGTTACAGCGACCTGGCGTATCAGTCCTTTTCGCCCGCTCCGATTCCTGTTACTTCGACCTGGTGGACGACGTGTGGGACGCCCAGCGCGATGCACGCGGCTACACAGGCGCCAATCCCGTTGTTTGCCATCCCCCATGCCGTGGCTGGGGTCGTCTGCGTCACTGGGCAAAACCTCGCCCCGATGAAAAAGCCCTGGCTCTGTTCGCCGTTGAACAGGTGCGCCGCTGTGGCGGTGTACTGGAACACCCATGGGGCAGCACCCTTTGGCATGCTGCAGAGCTTCCACACCCAGGCAAGGTGGATGCCTGGGGCGGGTGGACATTGCTTGTCGATCAGGGCTGGTGGGGCCACGCTGCACCCAAGCCGACATATCTCTATATCGTCGGCTGCAGCCGCGAAGAGTTGGGTGAGCTGCCCGTCCAGTTACACCGAGCTGAAGGCCGCACGCTGCACCTCTCTCCCGCAGATCGCGAGCGCACACCCCCAGCGTTCGCCCGCTTCCTTGTCGATGTAGCCGCCAAGTGCGCCGGCTTACTGTTACAGCCGCCGGCCGCAGCAGTTACAGCCAGCTGCGCGACGTCCACTGTTACAGCCGCCCAGGTCCGCAGTAACAGCGACCTGGCTGCGCCTGCCCGCGCTGCTTCCAAGCGTGCTGCTTTCAAGGCATGGGCTCAAGCATGACCAGCGCAGCCAATCGCTCCGCATGGCTGCAGATAGCCGCAGCCCTCGACAAGCACCCGCACCGCGATCTTTTCGATCACGCGCGCCGCGTCGCTGCGATTGAAGCGCAGCGCGCGGAGGGGCCCCGCGCCAGCGGGGGGGATGCCGCGCGCGAAGCGCAATCTTTTGCTATCAATTTTGGGGGGTGCGTAGCACCTCAGACAGCTTCGGTCCCCGATGGTAATCACGGGGACAACTTTCCAGGGGGCGCAGCATGACCCACCCCACATCGCTCGTTCTAGAGGGCAATGAGGTCAAGCTCCGTTTGCAAGCGGAGCGCGTCCAAACCGGCTCGCCCGTTCATGTCGATTGGCTCCGCTTCACCGTCAATCTGCGTTTCGCTCCCATCCCCACGGTCGAGCATCTTTTCCCGCCCGCCCAGTCTTCGGAGTTCGATTTGCGCTCAGAGCATCAACTGAGCGAAGACGACCGCCGCCGCGCCAAGCTCTGCCACCTGCTGCGCGATATTCCAGACCCTGACTTTGCCGCCAGCACACAAGCGCTTGAGCTTGCCAACAACGTGTGCGAAATCCTCGGTGAAGGCTTCACCGTGGACCCCGAAATGAAGAAGGGGCACGACTTCTACCGCCACCGCTGGAGCATCCTGCGCGCAGGCAATGAATGCGGCTGGGTCGGCTTCCTCGCCTCCGGCGAAAGCCCACGGCAGCGCGCCCAGTCAAAGACCATTCATTGCAACCTGTACGGCGTCGCCTGCACGTTTGCTGCCCCAGGCTGGGCACCACGCATGGCCGATTACATGGACGAACATCGCGCCCTGGTCACGCGCTGCGATCTGGCCCTGGACTTCTTCGATGGCATCAGCGGTGGTATGGACCGCGTTGCCAGCGACTACGACGCCGGAGCTATGGACCACTACGGCCACCGGCCCGAACACAACTGCGTGGGCGCATGGCGCGCTGGTGGTGTGGGTCGCTCCTTCTACTTCGGCAGCAAGGCCGCAGGCAAGCAAACCAACGTCTATGACAAGGGCGTGCAGCTCTACGGCAAACAGGACGCCACCGGCTGGCAGCGGATTGAGTTGCGCTATGGAAACCAAAAGCGCCTGCTCCCTACCGACATTCTTCGCAGGCCCGCTGACTTCTTCGCAGGTGCCAGTGATTGGCATGCCCTGATGCTGGCTGAACACGGTGCTATTGCATCGCCAGAGCCCATCAAAACAGAGCCGCGCCTGCCGCTCGAAACGCTCATGGCTGAGTGCACGCGCAACGCCCGTTGGTTCTTCTCCACTGCAGGCAAATCAGCCGCGCTCGCGTTCCTCTACATGGACCGCGAAACCCTCATGCAATTCATCGAGAACTGCGCAGAGATGCCCGGTCGGCTGTCCAAGTTCAAGCGCTCCGAAGTCGAGCGCATCTATCAGCAGATGTTCAAAAAAATCTCGGGCTCCGGTGCTGGCCACGCCGCGTACGCCCACTAACCCAGGCCACGAAAGACCAACCATGAAAATGACCAGCAAAGCCGTGCTGCACGGCCTCAAGCAATCCAAGGGCGACTATGAGGGCCGCGCCTTCGACTCCACCACCTTTCACCTGTCGGTGGACATTGCGCAGTCCTCCAGCGGTGAAAGCATCGGCGTAGTCACTCGCCCGTTCAAGCTGGGCGACTCTACTGAGTTCCAGAAGTGGGCACACCTCAAGAATTCGTGGCCCCTCGGTGGCGTGATGTGCGAGTGCGAATTCGACATCGTGGCCGGTGCCGACAACAGCACAAAGCTCACGCTGCTGGCTATCAAACCCGCAGCCCAGGCCAAGGCCGCGTAAGGCCAAAGGCAAGCCATGCGCAACGTGATCCAGTCCCGCACAACAGGCGCTTTCCTCGCGCCGTCTTTCGAGGACGGCCAGCCGGAGTGGGTCATGTTGCTCTGCGAAGCCGCCATCGTGGAAGACCTCGAAACCTGTGTGCAACTCATCGAAGACCACACCGAGCCTTTCCACCGACCCCAAGTCATCGACCTCGATGACCTCTACAAAAAGCAGGAGCCCACCCATGGATGAAATCGAACTGGAGTGCCCCAAGTGCGGCGCCCTTATTGGCTACGACCATGTTCAAGAAGTCGAGGGCGATGACAACGCCTGCGGCTGTCCTGAATGCGGCGAATCCTCCCCCACAGATGAGTGGTTTGCGTGATGCGCTTCCTCGTCTGCTACTCCGAGGTCAACCCTTGCCCCGAAGCCTCCACCGCGTGGGTTTCCATGTCCGATCTGATGGACCTCGCCCAGCTTGGCATTGACCCCCCAACGGTGCTTTACGTCATCTCTTGGGGCTTCGCCTTCGTGCTGGGCTCCTTCCTTTTGGGCTGGGGTGCATCCCTCGCCATCGGCCTGATCAAAAAGCTCTAGCAGTCGCCAGCGTCAAGCCCTCGCGGCTTCGCGGTGTCGATTTCCGGCATCACTTCATCAACTCAAAGGAAACTCAAATGCAAACGTTCAAGCAAATCAAGAAGTACGGCTCCCGCGCACTGGTGGCCGTGAGTGCTGGAGCCTTCGGCACCGCCGCCATGGCCCAGACCGCAACCAATCCCATCAATCAGATGCTCGAAGCTATCGGCCTCGATGGTGTCACTGCCTCGATCATCGCCGTGTGCCTGATCATCGTCGGCATCGCCCTCGCAATGAAGGGTCCCGATGTTGCCAAGCGTGTGATCCGCAAGGTCTAAGGCGGTCCCATGCTGATCGGCGCTCATGTCGTCCTGTTCTGGGGCCTTATGGCCATCTTGGGCGGCATGGGCGCCGTCTGCTTTGTGCTTGGATTCAGGAGCAATTGACGATGATTAAAAAACTGCTCACTGTCGCCGCTGCAGCCTTATTTTGTGTATCTGCTAACGCTGGGTACGCGCAGTTAAAACCTCCTCCAGGCTGGAGCCCTGGCGGATATGCTCCAGCAGCAAATGACGCCAGCTTTGGCCGCATCATCTTTAGTCCGAACGGCCCTACAGCTACTGTCGGAGGTCAGGCCGTCAAGATGCCAGCTGCCTATCGTCTTGCTGCCAATGCACCTCGAATTGCTGCAGCAGCCATTTTTGCAAACCCTTACGTTCGCGTCGGGGCTGCAATTGCTACTTGGCTCGGTGTCGCAAAAGTTGCCTACGACATTGGCAGTGGTTCTTGGATCAGTACCGCCCCTAACCCAGAGACCTCTTGTAATCTTTCTGGTGGTGACCAATCCGCGTACGAGTCCTGGCTTGGCTCGCTAGGCGGTAACGGTGCTTATGACGTTGCTCATCGTGTCACTCCCTGGAAGAAGATCGTCAACGATAAGTGCCAGTTTGGCGCTACACAGCTCGCGCGCCAATGGCATGGAAGTGATCGCTCTACAGATCAGGTTTTTGTCCAAAAGCCAATGTCTGATCATTCAGGTCCTGCTCGTCCTTTGACAAAGGAGGAGTTTGAGCGAATTCTTGCCCCTGATATTTCCACCCCTGGATCTCCTCAGATGCCAGAGAACGTACCTCAGGAACTGCCACAGCCAACCCCTCTGCCTATTGAGCAGCCTTCGCCCTGGATCAACCCTGACCCCGGCGCAAATCCCCAGCATCGTCCTCGATTCGTTCCAACTGGTGACCCTCAGCCAAACCCCAACTACGACCCCAACGCCCCCATTAGCCCAGAAAATCAGCCCTGGTATCAGCCCGGCGTGCGAATCGTTCCTAGCCCCACTGTCAGCGAGCCTTGGCGTGTGGACTATCAACCTGTCGCACGTCCACAGCCCACCAAAGACCCCGCTACGCAGCCTGAAAACGAACCAGGCACAAAGCCAGAAGACCAGACCGAGCAGCCCGATCTTTGCGAGAAGAACCCAGGCATCGTCGCGTGTGAAAACGGTGAAATCAACGATGTTGGTTTGCCTCCTATTCCAATGCTCTATGAGCGCAAATACCCCGAAGGGCTTACAGGCATCTGGAACCAAAAGAGTCAGCAGATCAAGCAGTCCAGCACCTTCACACTCGCTGAGCAGCTTATGCCCACGACTCTCACTGCAGGTGCCTGCCCTTCCTGGGTGATTCCATTGAACTTCGCTTCATGGGCAAGCTACGGTGAATACAACGTGGCCCCCCCTTGCTGGATATGGGACGTTGCAAAAACCATCATCATCATTTCAGCGCTGATGCTGGCCCGCTCTCTGATCTTCGGCGGCTGACATGCTGGCTAAGTTCTTCAATCTCATCATCGCCAAGATTTCGGCGGTCCTCACGTGGATAGGGAACCTCTACAAGGCCGTTATGACGGCTGGCTGGGACTTCATCCGGGATGCTGCCTGCTGGCCTTTCGAGCAGCTCATGGATATCGTCGTGTCTGCCATCCAGGCCATCGACATGACCGGTCTAGCCTCCCAGGTCGGTGCCTGGGGATCGCTGCCCGCTGAGCTGTTGAACATCCTCGGCCTCCTTGGAATCGGCACTGCTTCGGCCATCATCGTTGCAGCTATTGGCGTACGGCTCGTACTGCAGTTGATTCCCTTCGTAAGGCTCGGATCATGATCAACGGCCTTGAAGGAATCCCAGGCTCTGGCAAGAGCTATGAGGCTGTCGTCTACCACGTTCTGCCCATGTTGCAGCAGGGGCGCAAGGTCATCACAAACCTGCCGCTGATCGTGGAAATGTTTGCGGCCATCGATCCCGGCTATACCCACCTCATCGAGCTACGCCGTAGGCCAAAGCCAGTGATGGGCAAGTGGGACGCCGACGCCATGGACGATGATGGAAACGGCAACGCTTTCATGTTGTTTGAAGACCCGTCAACGCACCATAAGCCCACGGAGTCGGTTTCTGTCTTTGGGCACGTTTGGGACTACTACAGCACGTGGAAGCACCCTGAAACTGGGCAAGGCCCAGTGTTCATCATCGATGAATGCCACCTTGCATTGCCCACTGTCGGCACCTCAAAAGAGGTTGTCGAGTTCTTCAAGCTCCACCGGCATTTCAACTGCGACATCTTGTTGATGACGCAGAGCTTTAGGGACATCAATCAGCCCATCGCTCGCCTTATGGCAATGCTGGTGCGCTGCCGTAAAGCGGACATTCTCGGCAAGAAGGATTGCTACATCCGCAAGGTGCATGCGGGCTATCGCGGCGCAGTCATCAGCGTTGAGGAGCGTCCCTACAAGAAGCAGTATTTCCCGCTTTATAAGAGCCACACCCAAGGGAACAGCGTTGCCGAATCAGGCGCCCAGGACGTGGCCCCGCTGAGCGTCAAGCTGCGCCGCTTCACATGGGGGTTTTGGATATTCACGGCCATCGTCATAGCCTGGATGTTCTGGCCCAAGTCGGACCCAAAGAGCAAGGTGCAAAAGACCTCCGATATGCAGTGGACCAAAGACCTCAAGGCCGTTCCACCGGGTGGCACCTTGCGCTCACCAGATCAGCCCGCCCAGGTCATCAAAACCGCCACCGAGGCTCAGGCGCCATCACCTGCACAAGCTGCCTCCAGCGCTGATCCTGACGCAACGCCAGAGCCCTATGCGAGCAAGGGAATCCACCTTACTGGCCGCATCACCATGGGCTCTCAAACGGTGTACACCTTCGCCGTTTCTAACTCGGGCCAACGCATCAGCACGATCGACAGCAGAGACTTAAAGGCAATGGGCTACACGTGGCAACCGCTCACGGATTGCGCCGGCACTTTGCGGTGGAAGGGCAAGGCCCAGGCCATTACCTGTGACTCTCCCATGCTGGCCCAGGGCGCCCAGGATAGGCCGGTTGTGGTGGAGGTTCAATCAGGCCGCTCTAGCGCTTCGGGCGCCGGAATTGAACGGGGTTATAGACCGTCGAGCGCCAGTCCTTCTGTTTCCCCTTCGGCAGTATCCGAAGCTGCTGCATATTTGCCCGGCGTCGTGAACCCAAGAGCCGAGCAGACCCCGCAAAGAGTGCTACCGCCAGGATCACCATTCCAGCCGACGTCAACCACGGATGCATTGCGGCCCATTGGACCGCCAACGTTACAAAGTCCATACCGGCACTTTACCGGATGACCAAATGTCGTCTAAACGGATCTGGCCATGACAATTCACGCGCTGATCGCGATAGGGCAGCGGGCCAGTGGGCGCATCGCCAGCATGCGGTCGATGTGCCCGCCGAAGCCCTTGCGCTTCACCGGCTCAGAGAACACCAGCGCCACCTGCGCAGCCTTCACCAGCTTGCCCAGGTCGCGCACCTTCTTCGCCAGCTCACGCGCCCAGCTCGGCGTGGTCTTGCGCACTGGATAGGCCAGCCGGCCCGCAGCCTTGAAAGCCGCGCCACGCTCGGCCCTGATCGCCCGCAGCAGCCGCGTCGTGGGCCGCGACGTGGCCCACACCAGCAAGCGCCCGAACTGCAAAGGCATCTGCAGCGCCAGAGCTTCAGGAAATTTGCGGTAGTTGCTTGCGATCATGGTGTTCCCCTTCAGGTGTACCGGGCCCCTAGATTCCGAGCCGGACAACTGTTGTCTGTTGCCCGTGCAAGCTGGCCTTGCTTGCACCGTTCCCCTGAGTTCTTCGCCGTGCCATTAGCGGTGCCGGGATTGGGTTGCGGAGGGGGGAGGGTTTGTAAAGCGCAGCTTTATGGATTCCCCCCGCAGCAACCCAAAGAGCCGCAGGCGCGGTCCTGGCTTAGCGTTGGCCGAAGAGGCGAAGAAATCTGGGGAATGGTGCTGGGCGCTACCTCTCACGGGCAACGGACGCCGCGCGGCGAGCGCCTAAAGCTGCGAAGCAAGCTCAAATTGATGGATGTTCAACTGTCGCCGGAAGATCTCAATTGGCGACATTTGGACATCGCACACCGCACTGACACCTGACTTAAAACTTACGCGGCCTGGGGGTGGTAATTCGGGCTTTTACCAGTTGGTGAAATTGCCTAGATTGCCTCTCAAAAGGAGGGCAACTAATGGCATTTGTGGGCTACGCCAGAGTTTCAACGCAGGAACAGGACACAGCTTTGCAGCTCGATGCGCTCGCTAAAGCTGGCTGCGAAATCATCTATCAGGAAAAGGCTAGCGGTGCATCTCGTCGCGGTCGTCACGAGCTGGCGAGGTGCCTTGCCTCACTGCAAAAGGGTGATGTTCTGGTTGTTTACAAAATCGACCGAATTGCAAGGAGCTTGTTTGATCTGCTCGCAATGCTGCGCCAGCTTGAGGCGGTCGGCGCGACCATCAAAAGTGTTACGGAGCCCTTGGACACGACAAACAGTATGGGTGTCTTTGTCGTTCAGATTCTCGGTGCAGTCGCCCAGCTTGAGCGCTCAATGATTCGGGAAAGGTCGATTGCGGGCCAGATTGCCGCTCGTGCGCGTGGGAGGTTGCCTGGGAGACTTCGCGCATTGTCTCCATCTGATGAGGCGGCAGTGGTTGCCGAATATCAGGCTGGTGGAATTACTCAGCGTGGCCTAGCAACTAAATACGGTGTTTCTCCTTCGGTGGTGAAGCGTGCCCTGTATCGCGTCAAGGGCAATTAGTAGCGCCGAAAACATCCGTTTCCGCCAAGATAAGCCCCAAGCGCTCAACGCGCTTGGGGCTTTTTCTTTTGAGTTTTTCAGCCGCCTAGTTATATCTGACGTCGCCTGCGAACTGTCCGAACTCCTCGCACAGTCACTCGTCGATGGACGCGCTCCACCGGCTGCCCCAATCGCTTCCCTTGTTGCTCACCTTGTCGATCTCGCGGCGGTCGCGTTTGGTTGGGCGACCTTCTTGCAATGTCGCGGCTGGCTCGGGGGCCAAGCGGCGCAGTTCTGCGGCCTTTTCGCGGGCGGCGATGCTGTCCGGGGTTTCTTCGTACAGTTGCTGGGCCACTGGCG
>NZ_QAIM01000386.1:2753-35937 GCF_003061035.1 Acidovorax sp. HMWF018 | reverse complement strand
GTACAGTTGCTGGGCCACTGGCGCGGGGCCCCGGGCACCGCTCAGGCCCCGTACGAGCACGGTGCGTGCCACGGGGCCCTGGCGCAGCGCTACGGTGTCGCCGCAGCGCAGGTCGCGTGCAGGTTTGGCCAGCTGGCCATTGACAGTGACCCGGCCCTTGCCGATCTCTTCGGTGGCGAGGCTGCGGGTCTTGTAAAAGCGGGCGCACCAGAGCCACTTGTCCAGGCGCATCGTCTCCAAGGTATTCATGGGCGAGATTGTGCCGTCTAGGCCACGGGTGTGCTGTCGGTCAAGGGCGCAGGCAGTGGCAGGCGAACCACGGCGTCCAGCCCTGTCACCTTGTGGCCTTGCACCTGGTTTGTCAGTGTGATGTTGCCTTCCAGGGCCTGCACGATCTCATGGCAAATGGCCAGGCCCAGGCCGCTGCCGGTGCGCACGTCTCCTGCAGAAAAGGGCTGGAACAGGCGTGCCGCCAGCTCGTCATCAATGCCGGGGCCGTGGTCGCTGATCGTCAGCGCCGCATGCCGCCCGTCGCTGCGCAAGTCCACGGTCAACTCACTGCCGGGCGGTGCGTGGCGCACGGCGTTGTGCAGCAGGTTGCGGCTCAGTTCGCGCAGCATCCATTCATGCGATTGCACCAGGGTTGGCTCGGTGTGGATGCCAAAGTCCAGATCGCGCTGAGCAATCAGTGGCGAAATCTCCAGCGCCACGGCACGCAGAATGTCATCAAAGCGGGTGGCTGGTGGAGCGCTTTGTTGGCGCAGCTGCTCCACCTTGGCCAGGGCCAGCATCTGGTTGGCGAGCTGGGTGGCGCGGTCCACGGTGTCGCTGATCTCGTGCAGGGCTTGTTGCGGCTCTACGTCGCCGCGCAGGGCCGATTGCACCTGGGTCTTGAGCACGGCCAGCGGTGTGCGCAGCTGGTGGGAGGCATCGCGCACAAAGCGCTTTTGGTGCCGCAGCAGGTGACGCAGGCGCTGCATGACCTCATTGGTGGCGTCCACCAGCGGCTGCAGCTCGCGTGGGGCGAGCGGGGCCGCGATGGGGCTCAGATCGCCCTCGCGCCGGGCCTGCAGCTGCTGGCTGAGTTGCCGCACGGGCTGGGTGGCGCGCTGCACCACCAACACCACGGTAAAGGCCACCACGGCGATCAACAGCGCCTGTCGCAACAGGGTGTTCCACAGGATCTGCAGTGCCAGGGTTTCGCGCACCTCCAGCGTCTCCGCCACCTGGATCACGGCCATCGCCCGGCCTTCGGAGCTGGCCACCGGTTGCAGCAGCACCGCCACGCGCACATCGCGGTCACGAAATCGATCATCGTAAAAGTCCACCAGAGCCGCATAGGGAGGGCGGGCAGGAATGCTGCCGTGCCACACCGGCAGGTCCTCAAAGCCCGACACGATCTCGCCCTTGAGGGTCGAAACGCGGTAGAACATCTGGCTCTGGTTGTCGGCCTCAAAGGCCTCCAGGGCCGAATAAGGAACGATGGCGCGCAGCTGCGCTGCGTCGTCAAAGCCTGTCACATCGAGCTGTTCGCTGATGCTTTTGGCGGATGCCAGCAAGGTGCGGTCATACGCGGTGTTGAGCGATGCCAGCGTCTGGTGGTACAGGCTCCAGGTGTTGAAGCCGATGAACAGGGCTACAGGCAGCAAGATGCCCAGCAGCAGGCGCCGCCGCAGCGAGTGGTGGCGCACTCCATCCTCGCTCATGCGTCGGCCCGCAGCAGGTAGCCCAGGCCGCGCAGTGTCATCAGGGTCAGGCCTGTGCCCGCCAGCTTCTTGCGCAGCCGGTACACCACGACCTCGATGGCTTCGTACTGCACGTCGAGCTGGCCCGGAAACACCAGCTCATACAGTCGCTCCTTGGTCACGGCATGCCCCGGCTGCGCGAGCAGGGCGTGCATCAGCGCCAGCTCGCGCGGGGTCAGCTCCATCACTTCGCCGTTCAGATACAGCGCGCCGCTGTCCTTGTCGTAGCGGATGGCTCCGATCTGCACGGTGCTGGGTGCCAGCGGCGTTACGGCAGGATCTGCGCTGCGGCGCACCAGTGCGCGCAGGCGTGCCTCCAGCTCGTCCAGATCGAACGGTTTGGGCAGGTAGTCGTCGGCGCCAGCGTTCAGCCCCACTACGCGGTCGCCCACGGTGCCACGTGCCGTCAGGATCAGTACGGGGGTGCGCAGGCCACGTGATCGCGCCTGCTGCAGCACCTGCAAGCCGTCCAGACCCGGCAGGGTGAGGTCCAGGATGACGGCGTCGGGCTGCAGGGCGGTCCATTGGCTCAGCGCTGCGCGTCCGTCGCCCACTGCGGTCACTTCCATGCCACGCCGGGTCAGTGCGCGGTGCAGCGTGGCCTGCATGGTGGGGTCGTCTTCTACAAGGAGCAATTGCATGCGCGGCACCATAGCACCGTCTCATTGGGCCGGGTGCATGAGTGTTTTCCCTGAGTCTGAGGACAGCCGTTTGACAGGCAGCGCGCGCATCATCGGGCGGTTCGCAAACCTTATCAGGAGACAGACACCATGCGTCGCGATACCTTTCTGAAATCACTGGCCGCTCTGGCCGCTGCGGGTGCGTTGCCCGTGTCGGCCCAGACGGCAGCGGCCCTCAAGATGATGATTCCCGCCAACCCTGGGGGCGGTTGGGATTCCACCGGTCGCGCGCTGGGCAAGGCGATGCAGGATGCGGGCGCCGCATCGTCGGTGTCCTACGACAACAAGGGCGGCGCAGCGGGCGCGATTGGCCTGGCCCAGTTCGTCAACGCCAGCAAGGGCGATCCGAACGCGCTGATGGTGATGGGCGCCGTGATGCTGGGCGGCATCATCACCGGCAAACCACCGGTGGGCCTGGACAAGGTCACGCCCCTGGCGCGCCTGACCAGCGAATACAACGTGTTTGTGCTGCCCGCCAACTCGCCTTTCAAGACCATGAAGGATGTGGTGGAACAGCTCAAGAAGGACCCCGGCAGCGTGAAGTGGGGTGGCGGCTCGCGCGGCTCTACCGAGCACATTGCCGCCGCCATGATCGCCCGCGAAGTGGGCGTGGACCCCGCCAAGATCAACTACGTGGCGTTCCGTGGGGGCGGTGAGGCCACTGCCGCCATCCTGGGTGGCAACGTGACGGTGGGCGGCAGCGGCTACAGCGAGTTCTCCGAGTACATCTCTGCCGGCAAGATGCGCGCAGTGGGCGTGACCTCGGGCACCCGCCTCAAGGGCGTGAACGTGCCCACACTCAAGGAGCAGGGCATCAACGTGGAAATCGGCAATTGGCGCGGCGTGTACGGCGCGCCTGGCATCACACCCGAACAGCGCAAGGCCTTGATCGATGCGCTGGCCAAGACCTTCAAGCACAAGGCCTGGCAGGACGCGATGGAAAAGAACGGCTGGACCCCCGCATGGATGGCCGGCGACGAGTTCGGCAATTTCGTGGATGCCGAGTTCGCCAGCATGCGCGCCACGATGGCCAAGTCCGGAATGATCTGATCCCGAAGCAAGGCGCGGCAGCCGTCATTTCTGCCTCTGGGCAGGCGGCCTGGCCGTGCATTGGTTGGTGCGAAGGAAAAAACATGACACAACAACATTCATCGCGCTCCAAGCCCTTGCAGACCCTGATCGGGGTCGGGCTGGTGGTGCTCGCGCTGGGTCTGGCCTGGGGGGCCAGCTCGGTCAGTTCAGAAGCGGGCTACGGTGGCGTGGGCCCCAACTTCTTTCCCTGGGTGGTCAGCATTGCCATCCTGATCTGCGGCGTGCTGTGCGTGGCACATGCGCTGAGCGGCGGGTTTCGGGAGCTGGAAGAGGGCTCCGGCGACGAGCGTGCCCACTGGAAGGGCTTCATCTGGGTGTCGGCAGGGCTGCTGCTCAACGCCCTGCTCATCACCACGCTGGGCTTCATCCTGAGCTGTGCGTTGTGCTTCGTGCTGTCGGTGCGGGGTTTCAAGAGCTCGGAAGGTGAACTCGACCTGCGCCTGCAGGCCTGGATCAAGGATTCCTTCATCGGCATCGCGGTAGCGGCCCCGGTGTACTGGATGTTTACGCAACTGCTGGCCATCAACCTGCCCGGCCTGACCAACACGGGGTGGCTGTAAAGCCTGCACGCCATGGAAACCTTAAACCTTTTGATGCAGGGTTTTGCCACCGCGGCAACACCCATCAACCTGATGTGGGCCTTTGTGGGCTGCATGATCGGCACCGCTGTGGGCGTGTTGCCAGGCATCGGCCCCGCAGTGGCAGTGGCCATGCTGCTGCCCATCACCGTCAAGGTCGAGGCCACGGCCTCGATGATCTTCTTTGCAGGCATTTATTACGGCGCCATGTATGGCGGCTCCACCACGTCCATCCTGCTCAACACCCCGGGTGAGGCCGGGTCCATGGTCACGGCCATGGAGGGCAACAAGATGGCCAAGCATGGCCGCGCCGGTGCGGCCCTGGCCACGGCCGCCATCGGTTCGTTTGTGGCGGGCACCATCGCCACGGTGCTGGTGACCTTCTGCGCGCCGCTGGTGGCCGAATACGCCATACGCCTGGGCCCACCTGAGTATTTCATGCTGATGGTGCTGGCCTTCACCACCGTGAGTGCGGTGCTGGGCAAGAGCACGCTGCGTGGCATGGTGGCGCTGTTTGTGGGCCTGGCCATGGGCTTGATTGGCATTGACCAGATCACGGGCCAGGCGCGCTACACCGGGGGGGTGCCTGAGCTGATGGATGGCATCGAAGTGGTGCTGATCGCCGTGGGCCTGTTTGCGGTGGGCGAGGCGCTGTACAACGTGATGTACGAAGGCAAGTCCGACGAAACCCAGAACCGCCTGACCAGCACCCACATGACCAAGGAAGAGTGGAAGCGCTCCTGGCCCGCATGGTTGCGCGCCACGGCCATCGGGTTTCCGTTTGGCACCGTGCCTGCCGGTGGCAGCGAGATTCCAACCTTCCTGAGCTATGCCGCCGAGAAGAAACTGAGCAAGCACAAGGAAGAGTTTGGCACCACGGGCGCCATCGAAGGTGTGGCAGGCCCCGAGGCCGCCAACAACGCGGCCATCACGGCCACGCTGATCCCGCTGCTGACGCTGGGCATCCCCACGTCGAACACCACGGCCATTTTGCTGGGCGCGTTCCAGAACTATGGCATCCAGCCCGGCCCGCAGCTGTTCGACACCAACGGCGCGCTGGTGTGGGCGCTGATCGCGTCGATGTACATCGGCAACGTGATGCTGCTGATCCTGAACCTGCCGCTGGTGGGCCTGTGGGTGAAACTGCTGAACATCCCGAAGTCGTACCTGTACGCGGGCATTCTGGTCTTCTCCACCCTGGGTGTGTATGGCATGCGCCAGAGCGCATTCGACCTGGTGCTGCTGTACGCGATCGGCCTGCTGGGTGTGGTGATGCGCCGCTTTGACTTCCCCGCCGCGCCGGTGGTGGTGGGCATGATCCTGGGCCCCTTGGCTGAGGCTCAGATGCGCAATGCGGTGTCGATTGGTGAAGGCAAGTGGACGATTTTCCTGGAGCGCCCCGGTTCGGTGACCCTGATCGTCATCGTGCTGGCCGTGCTGATCGTTCCGCGCCTGCTGCGCCGTTGGGCTGCCCGCAAGATGGCGCTGGCAGAGGCCTGAAATCGTGGCGAGGCCCCAGGCTCGCACCCATAAAAAAACCGCGCCACCGGGCGCGGTTTTTTTTCGTCCAGACGGCGCGGGCAGATCCGTGCCGACGATTTTCTTGGCAAGCCAGACCCCCAGGCGCTGTGCTCCCGGAGCCCTCCCCACCAGGTGGCTTGCTGTGAACTCAGGCTGAATCGTACCATAAAATGCGAATAGTTCTTATTTGCAGGATGGCGCATGTCTTCATTTCCGCAGGAGTTTCTGGTGCTTTGTCGTCAGTGGGGCGAAGCCCAGCGGCGTTGCAGCGCGGCCCTGACGGCGCAGGCCGCCGAGATCCAGGCGCTGCAGGCCGAGGTGGTGCGGCTGCGTGGGGCGCTGGTGGTGCGCGATACGCGGCTGGCCATGGCGTACGACGAGCTGGCGCAGCTACGGGCTGCTGTGCCGGGGCTATCCCGCCGTCAGACCATGGCACGCCACATCGCTGTGCTGGCGGAGCGCATTGCCACCTTGTCGCGGGAATGCCTGCGCTGGCGACTGGCGGCGCAGTCAGACAACATGGCAGTGAGCCACCCGGGGCAGGGTGGGGCAGCCAGCGCCGCGCCCACGGATGCTTCGGCACACCCCCGCAGGGTGCGCGTGCCCGTGGTGGTCGAGGTCCATCCGGACGCAGATGCGGGTGCGGCCTTCGACGCCAGCCTGGCCGCCGCTGACCTGGTGATTTGCCAGACGGGCTGCATCAGCCATGATGCCTACTGGCGGTTGCAGGACCAGTGCCGCCGCACGGGCAAGCCCTGCATCTTGGTGGACCAGCCGCTGGCAGCATGTGAGGCATCCCGTACACCTCTTTGACTCCGGTTTTGGATAAAAACGCCTGATAGCGCTAGTACCATTTGCCTAGGTAGCTATCTAATTTGTAGCGCCATGACTCCATGCCGGGCGTCTGCTGCCTGTGGGGGGGCAGATCCTGCGCCCCGCCAGCGCGCTACCATCCGCAGATGCCTTTGCTCGCTGATGACGCCCCCGCACTGCCGCTGGATGCCCAGGGCATTCTGGAACTGGCGGCACGCTCCATGTTCCAGCTGTTCTCCAGCGTCAGCCAGGGCATGTTCCTGGTGGATCGCAGTGGGCGCATCGTGTGGGTGAATGAGGGCTACCAGCGCTTTCTGCCGGACCTGGGTTTTTCGTCGGTGGACCAGTTCGTGGGCCGCACGGTGGAAGAGGTCATCCCCAACACACAGATGCGCCGCGTGCTCGAAACGGGCCAGCCTGTGCTGATCGACCTGCTGACCAACAAGGCGGGCACCTTTGTGGTCAGCCGCATTCCGCTGCGCGACGATGCCGACCGCGTGATCGGCGCCATTGGCATCGTGCTGTTCGACCATCCTGAAACCACGCTGCAGCCGCTCATCAGCAAGTTTGCGCTGCTGCAGCGCGACCTGGACGACGCCCGGCGCGAGCTGGCCAGCCAGCGCCGCCGCAGCCTGGCGGTGGCGGGCGACGGCGAGCGGCGGTCCAAGTACACCTTTGCCAGCTTCATCGGTTCCAGCCCCGCTGCGGCCGAGGTCAAGCGCCAGGCGCGCCGTGCAGCGCAGTCGAGCAGTCCCGTGCTGCTGCTGGGCGAGACGGGGACGGGCAAGGAACTTCTGGCCCACGCGATCCACGCAGCGTCTAGCCGCGCCAGTGGTCCGTTCGTCAGCGTCAACATCGCCGCCGTGCCCGACACGCTGCTCGAGGCCGAGTTCTTCGGCGTGGCGCCTGGCGCCTACACCGGCGCCGACCGCAAGGGCCGCGACGGCAAGTTCAAGCTAGCCGATGGCGGCACGCTGTTCCTCGACGAAATCGGCGACATGCCCCAAAGCCTGCAGGCCAAGCTGCTGCGGGCGCTGCAAGAGGGCGAGATCGAGCCGCTGGGCAGCAACAAGCTCGTGCCTTTCAATGTGCGCATCCTGGCCGCGACGTCGCGCGATTTGGCGTCCCTGGTGCGCGAGGGCAAATTCCGCGAGGATTTGTTCTACCGCCTGCATGTGCTTCCGGTGCGTGTGCCGCCGCTGCGCGTGCGGCGCAGCGACATCCCTGCCTTGGTCGAAGCGTTGGGCGAAGACCTGGCCCTGCGCAACGGCACCGCGCCGCCCGAGTTGCTGCCCGATGCAATGGCCCTGCTGGCGGGCCAGCCCTGGCGCGGCAACATCCGCGAGCTGCGCAATGTGCTGGAGCAGGCGGTGATGCGCAGCGACTCGCAGTCCATCGACGCCGCGCAGCTCGAACGCATCCTGCGCGAGGCGGGCGTGGAGCCCGCCGCCCCTGCCCCGGTGCAGGACCCAGGCCACGGCCCAGATGCCGAGGACGAAAGCCGATACCTGCGCCCGCTGGCGGAGCAGGTGGCAGAGCTGGAGCGCAAGGCCATCGCGGCTGCGCTCAAAGCCCATGGCGGCAACAAGCTGGCCACTGCTCGCCAGCTGGGCATCTCGCGCGCCACGCTCTATGGACGTCTGGAAAACCCTGAATAAAAATCAGGCAAATGTCTAAAAATTAGACATTCAATGTGTATTGAAATCAGGCAGTGTCGCCAGGGTGTCAGCAAAAGTATCTTTGAAATCAAGCACTTGGCTGCTGGCACAGACTGTGCAATAAAGAAGCATCACAACAGGAGACATCGCCATGCACCGTCGCACTCTGGTCGCCCTCGCTTCCGCAGCCGTTACCGCCGCCGCACTTTCTGCCCCCGCGTTCGCGCAGACCGGTGAAATCCGCATTGCCCACGTGTACAGCAAGACGGGTCCGCTGGAGGCCTATGGCAAGCAGACCCAGACCGGCCTGATGATGGGCCTGAACTACGCCACCGGCGGCAGCATGACCGTCAATGGCAAGAAGCTCGTCGTGATCGAGAAGGACGACCAGGGCAAGCCTGACCTGGGCAAGAGCCTGCTGGCCTCGGCCTACTCGGATGACAAGGCCGATATTGCCGTCGGCCCCACCTCCAGCGGCGTTGCCCTGGCCCTGCTGCCGGTGGCTGAGGAATACAAGAAGATCCTGCTGGTGGAGCCCGCAGTGGCCGACGCCATCACCGGTGACAAGTGGAACAAGTACATCTTCCGCACCGGCCGCAACAGCAGCCAGGACGCCATCTCCAACGCCGTGGCCATCGACAAGGCGGGCGTGACGGTGGCGACGCTGGCGCAGGACTATGCCTTCGGCCGCGATGGCGTGAAGGCCTTCAAGGACGCGTTGAAGAACGCCAAGCTGGTGCACGAGGAATACCTGCCCACCACCACCACCGACTTCACCGCCGGTGCCCAGCGCCTGATCGACAAGCTCAAGGACGTGCCCGGCCGCAAGGTCATCTTCATCATCTGGGCCGGTGCAGGCAACCCGTTCAAGATCGCAGACATGGACCTTAAGCGCTATGGCATCGAGATCGCCACCGGCGGCAATATCCTGCCCGCCATGGCGGCCTACAAGAACTTCCCCGGCATGGAAGGCGCCACGTACTACTACTTCGGCATCCCCAAGAACCCCGTGAACGAAGCCATGGTGGCTGCGCACTACAAGGAGTTCAAGACCCCGCCGGACTTCTTCACGGCCGGCGGCTTCAGCTCTGCCATGGCGCTGGTCACGGCCCTCAAGGCCACGAACGGCGACACCAACACCAACAAGCTCATCAAGACCATGGAGGGCATGAGCTTCGAGACGCCCAAGGGCAAGATGACCTTCCGCAAGGAAGACCACCAGGCCATGCAGAGCATGTACCACTTCAAGATCAAGGTGGACCCGGCCTTTGCCTGGGGCGTGCCCGAGCTGGTGCGCGAGATCAAGCCTGAAGAAATGAACGTGCCGATTCGCAACAAGCGATAAGCCGGTTTTTCGGTTCCGTTAGCGAGTTAGCGAGTTAGCGAGGCCCGTCGGACAGGACCACCGTCCTGCTCCTTCGGGGTCCATCCCGCAGGGGCGGCCGCCCCTCTTTTTCCAGTGAATTGATGCATGAACCCCCGGATTACACGGGGGCTGGGTCGGTTTTTCTCAAAAATTATTTGGAGACAAGACAACATGGCTTTCAATTTCATCCGGGCGGCTGCAGCAGGGGCTGCGATGACTCTCTGTGGCGTGGGCAGTGTTCACGCTGCCGTCAACCTGCCAGCACTCAAGATCGACAAGACACAGACGACGGTATCGGGCCTGTCCTCGGGCGGCTTCATGGCCGTGCAGCTGCACGTGGCGTACTCGGCCACGTTTGCCAAGGGCGCGGGTGTGGTCGCTGGTGGCCCGTTCTATTGCGCTGAAGGCTCGGTCGTCAACGCCACCGGGCGCTGCATGGCCAGCCCCGCAGGCATCCCCACCAGCACGCTGGTCAGCACCACCAACACCTGGGCCAGCCAGGGCGTGATCGACCCCGTGGCCAACCTGCAGAACTCCAAGGTCTACCTGTTCTCGGGCTCGCTCGACAGTGTGGTCAAGACCGGGGTGATGGACGCGCTGCGCACCTACTACAACAGCTTCGTGCCCGCCGCGAATGTGGTCTACAAAAAAGACATTGCGGCCGAACACGCCATGGTGACGGACGACTACGGCAACGCCTGCTCCACCAAGGGCGCGCCCTACATCAGCGACTGCAACTTCGACCTGGCTGGTGCCATGCTGCAGCACCTGTACGGCACGTTGAACGCCCGCAACAACGCCACCCTGCCCACCGGCAATTACATCGAGTTCAACCAGAGCGAATTCATCACCAACCATGGCATGGCCACCACGGGCTGGGCCTATGTGCCCCAGGCCTGCCAGGCGGGCGGCACGGCCACCTGCAAGCTGCATGTGGTGCTGCATGGCTGCAAGCAGAACATCAGCGATGTGCAGCAGCAGTACGTGCGCAACACCGGCTACAACCGCTGGGCTGACACCAACAACATCGTGATGCTGTACCCGCAGACCAGCACCGCAGCCACCAACAGCTGCTGGGACTGGTGGGGCTATGACAGCGCCAACTATTCCAAGAAGTCGGGCCCGCAAATGGCGGCCGTCAAGGCCATGGTGGACCGCGTCTCCAGCGGCACGGGTGGCACTACGCCCCCCGACCCTGTGGCCCTGCCAGCCCCCACGGGCGTGAGCACGTCGGGCGCCACGGCCAGCAGCATGGCCATCGGCTGGGCCGCCGTCACGGGCGCGGCCAGCTACAACGTGTACCGCAACGCCAACAAGGTCAACGCGCTGCCTGTGACTGCCACCAGCTACACCGACACCGGCCTGGCCGCGTCCACCACCTACAGCTGGACGGTGCGCGCGGCCGATGCCAATGGGGCCGAGGGCGCCACATCGGCCGCAGCTTCGGGCACCACGCTGGCCGCATCGGGCGGCGGCACGGCCACCTGCACCACCGCCAGCAACTATGCACACACCCTGGCCGGGCGCGCGTATGCCGCCGGGGGCTACACCTATGCGCTGGGCTCCAACCAGAGCATGGGCCTGTGGAACGTGTTCGTCACCAACACCTTGAAGCAGACCAGCACCAACTACTACGTGATCGGCACCTGCCCCTAAAGTGCCGGGGCGCGCTGCCGCAGTGCAGGGCGCCCCACCCATTCCATCGATTGACTCAGACCGTGAAAGTGAACCCCCACCCATGAGCACCTTGGCCACCAAGGACTTGACCATCCGCTTTGGCGGCCACGTGGCGGTCAACGGCGTGACCTGCTCGTTCGAGCCCGGCACGCTGACCGCCATCGTGGGCCCCAACGGCGCGGGCAAGACCACCTACTTCAACCTGATCTCGGGGCAACTCAAGGCCACCAGCGGCAGCGTCACGCTGGGCGGGCAAGACCTCACGGGCCAGTCCGTCTCGGCACGCACCCATGCGGGCCTGGGCCGGGCGTTCCAGCTCACCAACCTGTTCCCCAACCTCAGCGTGCTGGAGAACGTGCGCCTGGCCGTGCAGGCCACGCAAGAGGGCAAGCACCGGCGGGGCATGAACCTGTGGAGCATCTGGAGCGACCACAGCGCGCTGACCCAGCGCGCCCGCGTGATCCTGCAGGCCGTGGCCATGACCGACCGGGCCGACACCCCCGTGGCCAGCCTGCCGCATGGCGACCAGCGCAAGCTCGAAGTGGCACTGCTCATGGCGCTGGAGCCGCAGGTCTACATGTTCGACGAGCCCACGGCCGGCATGAGCCATGACGAGGCGCCCGTGATCCTGAACCTGATCCGCGAGCTGAAGAAGGACAAGACCAAGATCATCCTGCTGGTGGAGCACAAGATGGACGTGGTGCGCGAACTGGCCGACCGCATCATCGTGCTGACCAACGGCACGCTGGTGGCCGATGGCCCGCCAGCCGAGGTGATCGCATCGCCCGTGGTGCAAGAGGCTTACCTGGGCGTCTCCAAGGACGCAGAGAAGGAGGCCGCATGAGCACGACACCAACGACCAACCTGCTCGAACTCAAGGGTGTGCACACACACATCGGCGCGTACCACATCCTGCACGGCGTTGACCTGGCTGTGCCCAAAGGGCAGCTCACCATGCTGCTGGGCCGCAACGGCGCAGGCAAGACGACCACGCTGCGCACCATCACGGGCCTGTGGCATGCGTCGCAGGGCTCCATCCACTTTGGTGGCAAAGACATCACCGCGATGAATACGCCGGCCATCGCGGGCCTGAACATCGCCTATGTGCCCGAGAACATGGGCATCTTTGCCGACCTCACGGTGAAGGAAAACATGCTGCTGGCCGCACGCAGCGCGCGCAACGCCGCGCAGATGGATGATGCGCGCTTGCAGTGGATCTTCAAGCTCTTCCCCGCCGTGGAGAAGTTCTGGAACCACCCCGCCGGCAAGCTCAGCGGCGGCCAAAAGCAGATGGTGGCCGTGAGCCGCGCCATCGTCGAGCCGCGCGATCTGCTCATCGTGGATGAGCCCAGCAAGGGCCTCGCGCCCGCCATCATCAACAACATGATCGATGCGTTCGACCAGCTCAAGAAGAGCGGTGTGACCATCCTGCTGGTCGAGCAGAACATCAACTTTGCCAAGCGGCTGGGTGACACCGTGGCCGTGATGGACAACGGCCAGGTGGTGCATGCGGGCAGCATGGCCGCGCTGGCGCAAGACGAAGAACTGCAGCGCTCGCTGCTGGGGTTGGCGCTATGTGTCGTGTGAGTAATTTTAGAGGTTCTCGGGCGGTAGCGCAGGTATCTATTGCCCTGGTAGCTATCAAATGTGTAGCTGATGTACGTGGTGCGGCGACCGCCGCTGGAGGTCGGGCATGAGCGTCACCCGCGATTTCGACTGGAAGCCCCTGGCACTGGTGCCGGCGTTGGCGCTGCTGGTGCTGCCCTTCATCGGCTCGCCCAGCACCTGGCTCACGCTCACGGTGGCGGGGCTGGCCATGGGCATGATCATCTTCATCATTGCCTCGGGCCTCACGCTGGTGTTTGGTCTGATGGATGTGCTGAACTTTGGCCATGGCGTGTTCATTGCGCTGGGTGCGTTTGTGGCCACCAGCGTGCTGGGCGCCATGGGCGACTACACCCAGAGTGCCGAGCTGTGGCGCAACCTGATGGCCGTGCTCCCCGCCATGGTGGTGGCCATGGCAGTGGCCGGGGCCGTGGGCCTGGCGTTCGAGCGCTTCATCGTGCGGCCGGTGTACGGCCAGCACCTGAAGCAGATCCTCATCACCATGGGCGGCATGATCATTGGTGAAGAGCTCATCAAGGTCATCTGGGGCCCCGCGCAGATCCCGCTGCCACTGCCCGAGGGCATGCGCGGCTCGCTGCTGGTGGGCGATGCTGCCATCGAAAAATACCGCCTCGTCGCCGTAGCAGTGGGCCTGCTGGTGTTTGGCGTGCTGGCCTGGACGCTGTCGCGCACCAAGGTCGGCCTGCTGATCCGCGCTGGCGTGCAGGACCGCGAGATGGTCGAAAGCCTGGGCTACCGCATCCGCCGCCTGTTTGTGGGCGTGTTCGTGGTGGGCTCGGCCCTGGCGGGCCTGGGCGGCGTGATGTGGGGCCTGTACCAGCAGAACGTGGTGCCCCAGATGGGCGCGCAGGTCAACGTGCTGATCTTCATCGTGATCATCATCGGCGGCCTGGGCAGCACCGGCGGCGCGCTCATCGGTGCGCTGCTGGTGGGGCTGATGGCCAACTACACCGGCTTCCTGGTGCCCAAGGTGGCGCTGTTCTCCAACATCGCGTTGATGGTGGCCATTCTCTTGTGGCGTCCGCAGGGCGTCTATCCCGTGGCCAACCGCTGATGAGGAGCCGACTGACATGCTGAACCGACTTCTCTCTGGCGACTATCCGCGCAGCAAGGTGCTGGCGGTGATTCTGGTGGCCATCTTTGTGGGCCTGGCGTTCGCGCCGTTCCTCTTCCCGGGTGTCAAGGCGCTGTCCGTGGCAGCCAAGGTGCTGATCTTTGTGGTGCTGGTCGCCAGCTTCGATCTGCTCTTGGGCTACACCGGCATCGTGAGCTTTGCGCACACCATGTTCTTTGGCATCGGGGCCTATGGCATTGCCGTGGCCACCACCCGCATGGGGCCCACGTGGTCGGCGCTGCTGGTGGGGCTGGCCGGGGCGCTGGTGCTCTCCCTGCTGCTGTCGCTGGCGGTAGGGCTCTTCTCGTTGCGGGTGCGGGCCATCTTCTTTGCCATGATCACGCTGGCCGTGGCGGCTGCATTCCAGACGCTGGCCTCGCAGCTGTCGGACATCACCGGCGGCGAAGACGGCTTGACTTTCAAGGTGCCCGAGTTCCTGTCGCCCAGCTTCGAGCCGTTTGACGACCCCTTCCTGGGCGTGAGCATCGATGGGCGGCTGATCTGCTACTACCTGCTCTTTGTCACGGCCGTGGCGCTGGTGCTGGCGCTGCTGCGCATCGTCAATTCACCCTTCGGCCGCGTGCTGCAGGCCATCCGCGAGAACGAGTTCCGCGCCGAGGCCATTGGCTACCGCGTGGTGGTGTATCGCACCACGTCCAGCGTGCTGTCGGCGCTGTTTGCCACCATGGCAGGCGCCATGCTCGCGCTCTGGCTGCGTTACAACGGGCCGGATACGTCCCTGAGCTTCGAAATCATGATGGACTGCCTGCTCATCGTGGTGATAGGCGGCATGGGCACCATCTACGGCTCGGCCATTGGCGCCGTGCTCTTTCTGGTGGCGCAAAGCTACCTGCAGGATCTGCTGCGCCTGGGCAGCGAGGCCACGTCGGGCCTGCCCTGGCTGTCGGCGCTGCTGTCGCCCGACCGCTGGCTGCTGTGGCTGGGCGTGCTGTTCGTTCTGTCCGTTTACTACTTCCCCACCGGTGTGGTGGGGCGCCTGCGCGCGGCAGCTGCGCGCAAGGTGGGGTGAGTGGCCTGGCCGCGCCGGGTGACTGGCGTGGCCTGGGTGTGTGGGTGAGCTGTGCAACAAAGACGCAAAGAAAAAACTCCAGGAGACAAGCACATGAAGATGAGCATGAAGAACCCGCGTTTTCGTCCCTTTTCTCGTCCGTTCGTTCCCGCCGTGCTGGCCGCTGCGGTGTTGGCTGCCTGCGGCGGCAGTGACGGCGACAGCGCCGCACTCAACACCAAGCCCGCTTACCTGGGTGCGATCAGCGAGGCCATGTACGATGGCACCAGCAACGACCTGCTGACGGCTGGCCTGGGCGCCACGGGCCTGGCGGCCGCTGTGCCGCCCGCCTACGCCGACCCGCTCAAGCCCACGGCGGCCGAGCTGCGCCGCACCGCCATCCACACCAACTACCGCGCCATGCTCGACATGACGGCGGCGGGCGGCTACGGCACGCTGTATGGCCCCAATGTGGATGCGCAGGGCAAGGTCACCACCGGCGAGGGCAAGGTGGCGGGCACCGAATACATCGCGTTTGCCGACGACGGCACCGGCCGCAAGAACGTCACCCTCATGGTGCAGGTGCCTGCCAGCTTCGACCCCAAGAAGCCCTGCATGATCACCGCGACGGCCTCGGGCTCGCGCGGTGTGTACGGCGGCATCTCCACGGGCGAGTGGGGCCTGAAGAAGGGCTGCGCCGTGGCGTACTCTGACAAGGGCACGGGCGGTGCTCCGCACGACCTGCAAAACGACACCGTGCCGCTGATTGACGGCACCCGCACCACTGCCACGGCAGCGGGCAAGGCCGCGGCCTTCAACGCAGGGCTCACCGCTACCGAGCTGGCGGCCTTCAACACCGCCACACCCAACCGCTTTGCCTTCAAACACGCGCACTCGGGCCAGAATGCCGAGAAGGACTGGGGCACCACCACCCTGCAGGCGGTGGAGTTTGGCTACTACGTGCTCAACCAGCGCTATGGCGCCACCGATGCAGCGGGCCAGCGCCTGAAGACGCTGACCCCGGCCAACACCATCGTGATTGCATCCAGCATCTCCAACGGTGGTGGCTCCGCGATTGCTGCGGCCGAGCTGGACACCCAGGGCCTCATCAGCGGCGTGGCCGTGTCCGAGCCGGCCATCGAGATGCCGGCCAACCCAGGCGTCACGGTGCGCCGTGGCAGCGCCGATGTGGCCGTCACTGGCAAGACGCTGGTGGACTTCACGACCTACGCCAACCTCTACCAGGCCTGCGCATCGCTGGCACCATCGGTCAGCACCAGCCCCTACGCAGCCGCTTTTGCAGCGGGCTTCGGCAGTGCGGCCCTGCCCATTGCGCCCAATCGGTGCGCTTCGCTCAAGACAGCGGGCCTGCTCACGGCCTCCACCACGGCCACGCAGGCCGAAGAGGCTTTGCAAAAGCTGCGCGCCTACGGCTGGGAACCGGAGTCCAACGACCTGCATGCATCGCTGGCTGCTTTTGAAGTCGCTCCGGCGGTGGCCGTCACGTTCGCCAACAGCCTGTCGCGTGCCAGTGTCAAGGACCACCTGTGCGGCTTCAGCTACGCGGCCACGGCGGCTACGGGCGCGGTGACAACACTGGCACCCGCAGCGCTCGCTGGCATGTTTGCCACGGGCAATGGCGTGCCCCCATCGGGCGGCATCAACCTGGTCAACAACCTGGGCAAGCTGGGCCCGGCACGCGACTTCCTGTCGGTGTCGGACGCTGGCGTGGCCGACTGGAACCTGAGCGGTGCGCTGTGCCTGCGCAACCTCGTCACCGGCAACGACGCTGCTGCCAAGAAGCTGCAGGCCGGTGTTCAGGAAACCCGCCGCAACGGCAACCTGCGCGGCAAGCCCGCTGTGATCGTGCATGGCCGTGCCGACGCACTGCTGCCGGTGAGCCATACGTCGCGCCCCTACGCTGCGCTGAACAAGAAGGTCGAAGGCGCCGCCAGCAAGCTCAGCTATGTGGAAGTGGCCAATGCCCAGCACTTCGACAGCTTCATCGGCTTGCCCACCGTGCTGCCGGGTTATGACAGCCGCTACGTACCGCTGCACGTGTACCTGAACCATGCGCTCGACGCCGTGTACGACCACCTCGCCAACGGCAAGGCGCTGCCCGCCAGCCAGGTGGTGCGCACGGTGCCACGTGGCGGCACACCGGGCAGCGCTCCGGCCATCACCGCCGCCAACGTGCCGCCGCTGGCAGCCACGCCCGCTGCCGCCAACGCCATTGCCATCACGGCGGGCGCCATTTCCATCCCCGACTGACCGGGACGCTGAACGACCTATGTGGACGCCCGGGACTCGTGCACTGCCGGTGCATGTCCCCGGGCCAATCCATGCGCAGTCATCACAAGGATGGAACCAATGAACACTGTGAAGAGTTGGGCACGCCGCGCGTCGGCCGCCCTGAGGTGGAGTGGCGCGCTGATGGTGGCACTGGCCGCAGGCGTTTCGGTGCCAGCGAGGGCTGCCGATGTGGTGGTGGGGCAGGTGGCACCGCTGTCTGGCGTGCTGGCCAGCACCGGCGCTCAGATGGTGCTGGGCGGCAAGATCTATTTCGACTGGGTCAATGCACAGGGTGGCGTGCACGGCGCCAGCATTCGCCAGGCGGTGGCCGACGATGGCTACAAGGTGGCAGACACGGTGGCCCGCACCCGCGAGCTGCTGGCCAATCCCGAGGTGGTGGCGCTCTACGGCTTTGCAGGCACGGCCAACATCACCCAGCTGCTGTCCGATGGCGTGCTGGAGCAGGGCGGCGCCGCGCTGGTGGCGCCTTACACCGGTGGCGAGTCGTTGCGCAGCCCGTTCAACCCCTGGATCTTTCATGTGCGTGCGGGTTATGTGGACGAAACCGAGCACATGGTGCAGCAGCTCACCACCCTGGGCATGAACCGCGTGGCGGTGATGTACCAGGACGATGGTTTTGGCAAGGCGGGCCTCGCGGGCGTGGAGGCGGCGCTGGCCAAGCGCGGCCTCAAGCTCGTGGTGTCAGCAGGCTATGAGCGCAATACCGACAAGGTGGATGACGCCGTCAAAGCCATCAAGGCTGCCGATGTGCATGCGGTCATCATGATTGCGGTGAACAAGCCTGCGGCGGCCTTCATCCAGCGCTACCGCGAGCAGGGCGGCGGCGCGCAGCTGTACAACATCTCGGTGGTGGACCCGACGGAGCTGGTGAAGCTCGCGGGCCTGAAGAACGCCCACGGCCTGGGCATCAGTCAGGTGGTGCCGTACCCCTACCGCCCGCAACTGCCCGTGGTGCGCGAGTACCAGACGTTGCTGAAGAAGTACGCGCCTGAGGCCGAGGTCAACTACACCAGCTTCGAGCAGTTTTTGGGCGCCAAGGTGCTGGTCGAGGCTCTGCGCCGCGCCGGGCCTGCGCCCACACGCGCCAAGGTGGTGAAAGCGCTGGAGTCATTGCAAAGCTATGACCTCGGCGGCATCACGCTGGGCTATTCGCCCACCAGCCGCATCGGCTCGCGCTATGTCGAGGTTACCGTCATCGGCAGCAACGGCCGCCTCATGAAGTGAGCCGCCGACGCTTCACTTTTTTCTTCTCTGTTCCACAAGGTCGCCATCATGTCCCCCACCTCGCACTACGCCACCTGTGCTGGCTATGAAATCCACTACATGGAGTGGGGTGCGCGTGACGCGCCGGTGGTGATTGCATGGCATGGTCTTGCGCGCACCGGGCGCGACATGGACGAGCTGGCCGCGCACCTGGCACCGCGCTACCGCGTGATCTGCCCCGACACCCTGGGCCGGGGCCTGAGCCAGTGGGCGCGCGCGCCGCACGACGAGTACCGCCTGTCGTTCTACGCGCGCATTGCGGCCAGCCTGTTTGACCAGTTGGGGATCGAGAAAGCGCACTGGGTGGGCACGTCGATGGGTGGAGCCATCGGCACGGTGTGCGCATCGGGTCTGTTCGAGCCGCAGCTCAAGGGCCGCATCACCAGCCTGCTGCTCAACGACAACGCACCGCGCCTGGCCGATGCCGCGCTGGAGCGCATCAAGGCCTACGCGGGCCACCCGCCGGCGTTCGATACGGTGATGGAGCTGGAGGCGTTCTTCAGGCAGGTGTACAAGCCTTACGGCTGGCTGAGCGACGCGCAGTGGCGTCGGCTGACCGAGAGCAGCACGCGCCGCCTTGCCGACGGACGTGTGACGCCGCACTACGACCCCGCCATGGTGCAGCAGTTCACACACCATGCCAATGACTACCTGATCTGGGACCACTACGACGCGCTCAGCATTCCAGTGCTGTGCCTGCGCGGGGCGGAGTCTGACCTGGTGCTCCCGGATGTCACCGCCGAAATGCTCACCCGCGGCCCGGGTGCCCGGGGGCTGGCCCAGGTGGTCGAGGTGCCCGGTTGCGGCCATGCGCCAGCACTGAACGTGCCCGAGCATTTCGCACTGGTAGACGGGTTTTTGGCTCGGGCGGGGTGACGCGACTGGCGGTACATTGGCTCCAACTGTTTGTTGCCTACCGCCATGAAACCGTTCTTGTTGATCGCCTCGCATTTGCTCACCCTGGCTGTGGGGTTCGCTGCGGGTGTGTACTGGTTGCCGATCCTGATCGCGCCCGCAGCCCCTACGCTGCAGGAGGTGCAGGCAAGCCTGCCCACGGCAGCATGGAAAGCCACCTTTCGCCGCGATCTGAAGGACAGCGACGCCCTGCACTGGGGCGAGGGCGTGGTGTCGATTGGCCCACAAGCCATCAGCCTGGCAGGCAAGCTGGCACCGGGGCCCGACTACAAGCTGTACCTGTCGCCTGCGTTTGTGGAGACAGAGGCGGACTTTCAGCGTCTCAAGCCACAAATGCTGCGGGTGGGGGATGTGAAGACGTTTAACAACTTCATCGTTCCGGTGCCGCAGGGCGTGGACCCCGCACGGTTCAACACCGTGATCGTGTGGTGTGAGACCTTCGGCCAGTTCATCACGGCCGCGCAGTACCGGTAGAACGACTGTTCAAGGTCATGCCAGGTGTGTGCAAGTGCTCTGCCGGAAGGCGTGGAGCCACGAAGGGGTAATGGGCGCCCCGGCTAGTGGCATGTGCATCAGCCCATGCGGGGCGTCCAGGGCATCCACGCCCCCCGATTGCACTGCCCGCTGATGTCGGAAAAGGCGTTCAGGCGCCCAGCTGCGCCAGCGCGGCTTGCAACCCGGCGAGTCCGCCCACACGCTGGTCATTGATGAAAATTTGTGGCATCTGCCGCACCGATGGCCCGCACTTGGCATAGAACGCCAGGCGCTCGGTTTCGTCATCGATCTTGATTTCCTCGTAGGGCAGGGAGCGGGATTTGAGCAGCATCTTGGCCGACTCGCACTGCGGGCAGGCAGACTTGGAATACACAGTGATTTGAAGGGTCATGGTGCGAGTTTACGGGGCGTGGAGTGGGTCATGAGACCGCGCCGACCTCAGGCTTGTGCCGTTGCTGTGGTGGAGTGGTTTACTATTCGGTTTGTTTTGTGACTGATTGGTAATTTATGGCTCTGCTATTTCCTTGGGTCCGCCGTTCGGTGCTGCTTTTAGCGGTGTCTTTTGTCGTGGCCTTGGTGGGCTGCTCATCCACCACGCCGCCTCCCGGTGTCACCCCCGTCACCCCGTTTGATCTGGCCCGGTATGAAGGCCGCTGGTACGAGGTGGCGCGGCTCGACCATTCTTTCGAGCGCGGCATGACGGACGTGAGCGCCACCTACCAGCGCCAGGCGGATGGCAGCGTGCGTGTGCTCAATCGCGGTTTTGATACGGGCAAGGGCGATTGGCGCCAGGCGGAGGGCAAAGCCAAGTTCACCGGCGACACCAACACCGCCTCGCTCAAGGTCTCGTTCTTTGGCCCGTTCTACGGCGGCTACCACGTGGCCGCGCTGGATGCCGATTACCAATGGGCGCTGGTGGTAGGCCCGGACCGCAGCTACAGCTGGATCCTGTCACGGACGAAGCAGCTGCAGCCTGCTGTGCGCGAGCAACTTTTGGCCCGCGCACAGGCATTGGGCATCGATACCCAGGCGCTGATCTGGGTAGCCCAAGAACGCACCGACCCGCAGCCATGAGTGTTTTGACGATGTCACAACCCATCGCCGTCATCGGTGCAGGTCTGGCGGGCCTATCGTGTGCACAGGCGCTGCTGCAGGCGGGACATACGGTGCATGTTTTCGACAAGAGTCGGGGGCCGTCGGGCCGCATGAGCACTCGGCGCGCGGAGGACCAAAGCGGCCCCTGGCAGTGCGACCACGGCGCGCAGTATTTCACCGCACGTGACGCCGCTTTTCGCTCAGAAGTTGCCCGGTGGCAGCAGGCCGGTGTGGCCGCCCCATGGGGCGCACGCCTGGCAAGTTTTGATGGCACGGCGTGGACCACCCCGCACACGCCCCTTGAGCGTTTTGTGGGCACACCCCGCATGACATCGCCCGCTGCTTGGCTGGTGCAGGGCCTGGCACAGGCCGGCGAGCGCGCCCACACCCAGTGGCAGACCACCGTGCATCGGCTGGAGCGGCACCCCGAAGGATGGTCCATCACTTGCGCAGAGCAGGGGCTGCATGCGCAGCGCTACCGCGCTGTGCTGTTGGCTGTGCCCGCGCCTCAGGTGGCGCCGCTGTTAGCCCAGGTGGCCCCCGTCGGCGCTGCGGTCGCAGTCAGTGCCCGCATGCGGGGCAGCTGGGCCGTCATGTTGCGTTATGCCTCGCCTGTGGCCTTGCCGTGGGACGGCGCCTTCATCAACACCGGCCCGCTGCGCTGGGTGGCGCGTGATACCAGCAAGCCCGGCCGTACGGGGCCAGAAACGTGGCTTTTGCACGCCAGTGCCGAGTGGAGCGAGGCGCATATCGAAGACAGCGCGGACAGCGTCACCGCTGCCTTGCTCGCCGCCTTTGCGGCCCTGGGCGGCCCCACACCCCTGGCTGCCACGGCGCACCGTTGGCGCTATGCGGATACCGAACCCGCACTGACCTTGGGCTGCTGGTGGGACGCCAATGCCCGCCTGGGGCTGTGTGGTGACTGGCTGAATGGCGGCAAGGTCGAGGGCGCCTGGCTCAGCGGCCTGGCGCTGGCGCGACAGGTCGCAGCCGCCTGATCTGTGCGCACAGGGCTTGTGCCATGAGCTACACCGTGGTCTGGTTCAAGCGTGACTTGCGCGTGCACGACCACGCCCCGCTGCAGCACGCCGCCGCCCAGGGCCCGGTGCTGTGTCTGTATGTCGTCGAGCCCAGCCTGTGGGCGCAGCCTGATGCCGCCCTGCAGCACTACCACTTTCTGCAAGAAAGCCTGCACGACCTGGCCCTGGCCCTGCAACGGCGCGGCGCCACGCTTCAGGTGGCCGTGGGCGAGATGGTGGACGTACTGGCCCGCCTGCATGCACTGGCCCCGTTCCACACTCTTGTGGCGCACGAAGAAACCGGCAACGCCCACACCTATTCCCGCGACTTGGCGGTGGGCCGGTGGTGCCGCACGCAGGGCGTGGCATGGCGCGAATGGCCGCAGCACGGCGTGGTGCGCCGCCTGCGTTCACGCGATGATTGGCAGGGACACTGGCAGGCCCACATGCACGCACCGGTGGTGCTCGCCCCCGGGCCTGATCTCTTGCAGGCCCGTACGTTGCCGTGGCCTGCACAGCCCTGGCCCAGCGGGGCTGAACTGGGCCTGCCCGCGCATGACCCACCCCAGCGCCAGCGCGGGGGGCGCAAAGAAGGCCTGCGCGTGCTGCAAGACTTTTTGGCGGAGCGCAGCCAGGGCTACCGTGGCGGCATCTCGTCGCCGCTGACAGCGCCCAGCGCCTGCTCGCGCCTGTCGCCCTACCTGGCATTGGGTTGCCTGGGCATGCGCGAGGTGGTGCAGGCCACCCAGCGGCGCCAGCAGCAACTCAAGGCCAGCACTGACTTTGGAGCTGCGTGGCAGCGCAAAGGCTTGACGGCCTTCATGAGCCGCCTGCATTGGCATTGCCATTTCATCCAGAAGCTTGAATCGGAACCCGCACTGGAGCACCACAACCTGCACCAGGGCTACAACGGCCTGCGCGAAGCGGAATGGAACCCCGCTCACTTCGAGGCCCTGGTGGCTGGGCGCACCGGCTGGCCCATGGTCGATGCCTGCGTGGCGATGCTGCGCGAGACGGGATGGGTCAACTTTCGCATGCGGGCCATGCTGGTGTCGGTGGCCTCGTACCCGCTGTGGCTGCACTGGCGGCCCGTGGGCGAATGGCTGGCCCGCCAGTTTCTGGACTACGAGCCCGGCATCCACTGGAGTCAGATGCAAATGCAGGCGGGCACCACCGGCATCAATACCACCCGCGTCTATAACCCCATCAAGCAGGCGCAAGACCACGACCCCCACGGCCACTTTGTGCGCCAGTGGCTGCCCGCCTTGCGCCGCGTGCCCGATGCCTGGCTGCTGGAGCCCTGGCGCATGCCGCCCGATGTGCAGGCCCGCTGCGGCGTGCGCGTGGGCCACGACATTGCCGTGCCGCTAGTGGAGTTGGACACCGCCACCCGCACCGCCAAGGCCCGCGTGCACGGCCTGCGCGCCCAGCCCGCCGTGCGCGCCGCCCAGGCCGCGATTGTGGAAAAGCACGGCTCCCGCCAGTTTCGCGATGGAGGCGGCCCCCAGGCACGCGCCCGGGCTCGCGCACGCAACGCCGCCCAGCACCCCCAGCAGCAAACCCTGGACTTTTGAACCATGCGCATGCGCAAAAAATCCGACCTGCCGCAAAAGACCTGCCAACACTGCGGCCTGCCTTTTACCTGGCGCAAGAAGTGGGAGAAGGTTTGGGACGAGGTGAAGTACTGCTCCGACCGCTGCCGCAGCGAACGCAAACGCACCGACAAGGCCGCAGGGGAGGGCGCTGCATGAGCACCGCGCTGTTCTGGTTTCGTAACGACTTGCGCCTGCACGACCAACCCGCGCTGCGTTCAGCCCTCACCAGCGGTGCCACGCACCTGCTACCCGTGGTGTGCTTGCCTGCGCCTGATGAATCCACACCCTGGGGCTTTGCCCGCGTGGGCGCGCACCGCCGCGCCTTCACCGCCGCTGCGCTGCGCGGGCTGCATCAACAAACGAGCGCTCTGGGCAACCCACTGCTCATCTGCCAGGCACCGCCTGCCACCGCCTTGCCCCAACTGGCCCAGGCCGTGGGTGCCACCACCGTGGTGTGTGAAGACATTGCCGCCCCCTACGAACAGGCCGAGGTGGCCGCACTGCGCGCAGCAGGTCTGCAGGTGCGCGCTGTATGGCACAGCAGCTTGCTGCCCCCGGCGCGCATGCCCTGGCTTGCGGACCAGCTACCGGGTGTGTTCACCAGCTTTCGCCAGAAGGTAGAGCGCGCAGGCATTACCCCCGCCGCACCATTGCCGCTACCGACCAAACTGCCCCCGCCACCCGATGTACCTGCCTCCGTGCTGCAGGTAGCGGGCGCAGAGCAGGGCACCGCAGCCATCCTGCAACCCGCGCCGCCGCAGGGCAGCGATGCCCGCTCATCCTTCCCCTACGGCACCGCTGCCTTTGATGGCAGCGAGGCCGCTGCGCTGGCCCACCTCGCGCAGTACCTGGCCCGCAAGTTGCCCCACAGCTACAAGGACACGCGCAACGGGCTCACGGGGCTGGATTACTCCAGCAAGTTCTCTCCCTGGTTGGCTACGGGCGCGCTGTCTCCGCGCCAGATCTATGCCGATCTGAAAAATTTCGAGCGCGACCACGGCGCCAATGACGGCACCTACTGGCTGTGGTTTGAGCTGCTGTGGCGCGATTACTTCCGGCTGCTGCACCTGCAATACGGTGCAGCGCTGTACCGGGCGCGCGGGCTGTCAGAACTGCCGCCCGCCCCGCACAACCCGCGCGGTTTTGATCGCTGGTGCCGGGGCGATACGGGCCAGCCCCTGGTCGATGCCGCCATGCGCGAACTGGCTACCACCGGCTACCTCAGCAACCGCCTGCGCCAGGTGGTGGCCAGCTACCTCATCTACGACCTGCGGGGCGACTGGCGCGCGGGCGCGGCGTGGTTTGAATCGCAACTGGTGGACTACGACGTGTACAGCAACCAGGCCAACTGGCTCTACATCGCCGGGCGCGGCACCGACCCGCGCGGGGGGCGGCGCTTCAACCCCACCAAGCAGGCGCAAGACCACGATGCCGACGGCAGCTACCGCCGCCTATGGGGCACGGCATGAGCACGCCACAACCCTCTACCCCACAGCGTGCCCACACGCTTCGCCTGCTTCTGGGCGACCAGCTCAACCCCGAGCATTCATGGTTTGCCACGCCGGACGAAGGCGTGGTCTACGTGCTGATGGAAGTGCGGCAAGAGACCGACTACGTGCTGCACCACGCACAAAAAATCCTCGCCATCTTTGCCGGCATGCGCGACCTGGCCCGCCACCTGCGCGAGGCCGGGCACCGCGTGCGCTATGTGGCGATTGACGACGCCAGCAACCGCCAGTCGATGCCCGACAACCTGGCCGCCCTCATGCCCCACTACGGCGCGCGTACGCTGCAATACCAGCACCCCGACGAATGGCGGCTGGACGAGCAGCTGCGCACCTGGGGTGCAGAGCAAGCCTTTGCCGTGCAGGCCGTCAGCAGCGAACACTTCTATACCACCCGCACCGAAGTGGCCGAGGTGTTCCAAGGTCGCAAACAGTGGCTCATGGAGCACTTCTACCGCCGCATGCGCCAGCGCCACAGCGTGCTGATCGACGCAGCGGCTGAGCCCGAAGGTGGGCAGTGGAACTACGACCACGACAACCGCAAGCCCTGGCCCGGCACACCCGCGCTGCCGCCCGATGCCCGCCCCACGCACGACCACAGCGCCCTGTGGGCCACCATTCAGGCCGCTGGCGTGCAAAGCTTTGGCAACCCGCAGGCCCATGCGCTGCGATGGCCGCTGAACCGGGCCGAGGCACTGGTGTGGCTCGACCACTTCATCACCACTACGCTGCCGCACTTTGGCGCGTATGAAGACGCGATGAGCACGCGCAGCAGCAGGCTCTTCCACTCCCTGCTGTCCTTCGCGCTCAACACCAAAATGCTGCGCCCGCACGAGGTGGTGCAGCGCGCCCAAGCCGCTTACCACGCAGGCACTGCGCCCGTGCCTGCGGTGGAGGGCTTCATCCGCCAGATCCTTGGCTGGCGCGAATATGTGCGCGGCATCTACTGGGCCCACATGCCCGGGTACGACGAGCGCAACGCCCTGGGCCACAGCACGCCGCTGCCGGAGTGGTTCTGGACGGGCAACACCCGCATGCGCTGCATGCAGCACGCCGTGGGCCAGTCGCTGGAGCATGCGTATGCCCACCACATCCAGCGCCTCATGGTCATCGGCAACTTTGCGCTGCTGGCGGGGCTCGACCCCGCCGCCGTGCACCGCTGGTACCTGGGCGTGTACATCGACGCCTTTGAATGGGTGGAAGTGCCCAACACCGTGGGCATGAGCCAGTTTGCCGACGGCGGCCTGCTCGCTACCAAACCCTATGTGAGTAGCGCTGCCTACATCGATCGCATGAGCGACTACTGCAGCGGATGCCACTACGACAAGAAGCAAAAAGTGGGTGAGCGCGCCTGCCCGTACAACGCGCTGTATTGGGACTTTTTTGCGCGCAATGAAGGCACGCTGGGCAACAACTTCCGCCTCGGCATGGTGTACCGCCAGTTGCAGAAGATGCAGGGCCCGCAACTCGATGCACTGCGCGAGCATGCGGCCAGCCTGCGCACGCGGCTGGACGCTCTGTAAAGCGCTTGCAGAAGCACCCAACGACACCCTCACCGCAGGACAGGACCGCGCCATGTCTCAAGCACAACCCACCGCAACGCCGTTCACTTCTTTGCAGTCGCTGCCTGATGGCTACCGCGCCCTGGTTATCGGCTCCACCGGCGCCATCGGCAGCGCCTTCCTCGCCCACCTGCAGGCCGATCCGCGCTGCGCCTTGGCCGTGGGCCTGGGCCGCCACACCCAGCCGGCCGTCGATTTGGACGACGAGGCCACCATCGCCGCAGCAGCCCAGCAGCTCAAGGCACAGGGACCATGGCACTGCATCATCCACGCCGCAGGCCTGCTGCACGGTCCCCACGGCATGCCTGAAAAGCGCCTGGGCCAGTTGAACTACGCGCAGATGGAGGCCACCTTCCGCACCAACACCTTCGGCCCCGCGCTGTTGTTGGCCCACTTTGCACCGCTGCTGCCCAAGCAGGGGCGCGGCTTGCTGGCGGTGCTGTCGGCCAAGGTGGGCAGCATTGGCGACAACCGCCTGGGCGGCTGGTACAGCTACCGCGCCAGCAAGGCCGCGCTCAACATGCTGGTCAAAACGGCGTCCATCGAAGTGGCCCGCACCCACCCGCAGGCCGTGCTGGTGGCGCTGCACCCGGGCACCGTCAACTCGGCCTTGTCGGCCCCTTTCAATGGCGCAGAAATAGGCCGTCCGGCGGCGGATGCGGCGGGCGACATGCTGCGGGTGCTGGATGGGCTCGCGCCCGAGGAGACGGGCAGCTTCTACGCCTACAGTGGCGCGCCACTCCCCTGGTAAGCGTGGCGCGCGGTGCTATGGTTTTGATACTGCTTGCGTACCAGCAGTAAGCGCTGTCGGGCCTTTTGCTCAAAGGCACGCCATGTGCCACTGTCCGTGCGCGACCGCCGTATTGCTTGCATGCAGAATGCCGCATGCATTCAACCCCATCGCCCGACACAACACCGGTTGCCTCCCACACCACGGCCGCAGCCGCGCCTGTGGCGCAGTGGGTAGAACGCCACTACGGCCTGCCCGTGCAGCAGTGCTACCTGATCCGCCGCAACCTCAATGACAACTACGCTGTGCGAACAGCGGACGGCAGCCGCTACGTGGCAAGGCTCTGCGCCATCCGACCGCGCGGTCCGTTCAACGTGGATTTTGAGCTGGCATTGTTGGCCCACTTGGAGTCGCAGGGCGTGGGTGTGGCCTCTCCGGTGTTGGCTGCGAACGGCACGACCAGCGTGACCCTTTCGTTCCCGGAGGGCCCTCGTGTGCTGGTCCTGTTCCGCCACTGCGAAGGCGCTGTGCCCGATACCCCCGAAGACCTGAACCTGACCGGCGCCACGCTGGCCCAGATTCACAGCGCCGCGCAAAGCTACACCGGCCCCGCAAGCCTCTACGTGCTGGACGGCCACCATCTGGCGGGCCGCACGCTGGACTACCTTGCCGCCCATCCCGAGCTGGCCCCCACCGTGCTGGATGCCTACCGCGAACTGATCCACCGCCTTCTGGGTGAGCTGGCGGATGTTGAAAGCACCTTGACCCGTGTGATGTGCCACGGCGACACCCATGGCTTCAACAACCATGTGTACACCGATGCCGAGGGAGTGCGCCGCGCCGCATTCTTCGATTTTGATGACGCCGGGCCAGGGTTCCTGGCCTATGACCTGTGTGTGTGGCTGTGGTCGAACCTGCCGCGCAAAGCCCCGATGGAGCCAGACGAAGCCTTGCTCAAGCGCTGGCAGCAGTACCTGGCTGGCTACCGCGCAGGCGGCGGCCATGTCACCGATGCTGACCTCGCCGCCCTGCCGCTCTTCGTGCAATTGAGGCACCTGTGGAACATGGGGGAGGGCGTGGCGCGTATCCACCACTGGGGTGCCAACATGATGTCTGCCGACTGGATCAAGAAGCAGCCGGATGTGATGGCCGCCTGGGCCCGCCTGGATTTGCCCGCTTGATGGGCCTGCACTGAGCCCTGATGCGTTGCGCAGGCACCCAGGCTCAGGTCATGTGGCGTGGGGCCACTGGATGCGTCAGTTGCTGCGCATCGCTGGGGTCTTGCTCCAGGCTGTACGGGACCGAGAGAAAGGCCACGCTGAACACAAAAAACAGCGTGGCGGACACGGCCCGGGCGATAGGGAGCACAAAGTTCTTGAGGTCGGTGTTCATGGTGGTTCCTGCAGCGGCTAGAGGTGGAGAAGGGGCGGGGTCAGATGCCGCCTTGACCCTTGCCGCCATGTTGTCGGTGCCAGGCTGAACGGGCGCTGAACAGGTGCTGGGCGGCGCTTGCCCACCGCCTACTTGTAGTTCTCCCGGCGCTCCCCAAACTCCCTCACCCGCTTGCGCCACGCCCTGTAGCTGCCCGGCGCCAGGTGCGTGCGCATCAGCACCTTGACTTGATCGTGGTGCAGACCATGGACGGCGCGGATCTGCGCAAAGCTCACGTGGTCGCTCAGCGCCATCTGGATGATCTCGCCCACGGTGGCGGCGCCCAGCGGCGCGCTCGGGTGGGTGCTCGGCAAGTCGGCGGCGCGCGGTGTGGTCATGGTCGGTGTGTTCAGGTGGTGGCGCGAGGGTAGTGCGCCTGCTTTCACCTTGCGCTGCGGTGGCCCTTTCACTCTTGCCATGCAAGCCCTTCCCACCCCTTGGTGCGGGCGCTCAGCGGTCTAACGACAGCCCCTCGGCCAGCGCCTCAAACACCACCCGAATCCGTCGCGATGTGCGCAGCTCGCGGTGCGACACCAGCCAGACGGGAAAACGCACTGGCGCCACATCGTCCAGCACGCGGACGATGCCCGGCGTTTCGCGGGCGATCTCGTCCATCATGGCGCCAATGCCCATGCCCTGGCGCACCAGCGCCCAGTGGGCGGCGGTGTGGTCGGCGTAGCAGGTGAAGTTGTCTTCGCTCAGGCTCAAACCGTACTGACGCAGATACGCGAGGTACTGGCCGTTGCGGTCTGAACCCACAAACTCCGCATTCACAGCGTCCTCAGCGCTGCGCGGGTGGCCGTGGGCCTGCACCCAGCTCTCCGACGCGTAAAAGCAAGCCCGGGCCTCGCGCACCAGGCGGGCGATCAGCTCGGGCTGCTCGGGCTGAACGTGGCGGATGGCAATGTCGGCCTCGCGGCGCAGCAGGTCGCTCAGCGCGTTGGAGGCGATGACTTCCACGGCAATGCCTGGCTCCTGTGCCCGCAAGCGTTGCAGGATGGGGGGCAGCAAGTGCGTCGCCACTACATCGGTGGCTGACACCGACACCACGCCCCCCACCGCCTGCGACCGCCCACTGGCGGCCAGGCCCAGGGCCTCTGCAGCAGTGCCCATGGCGCGGGCGTGTTCCAGCAGGTCCAGCCCGGTGGGCGTGAGCACCATGGATTTGCCCACGCGCTCGAACAGCGTCACGCCCATCTGCTGCTCAATGGCCGCCACCTGCCGGCTCAGCGTGGGCTGGGTGAGGCCCAGCTTGCGTGCGGCGGCCGACAGCGAGCCGGTTTGCGCCGTTTGCAAAAAAGCCTTCAGTTGGTTCCAGTCGAGGTTATCCATGCGTAAACGTATATGTTCACTGCAATTTACCGCAGTTTCCTGAGCTTCAATGCATGGATAGCATCTGGGCTCTGTACCTCGCTGCTTCAGCACTTCACCCGGTCTGCACACCATGTCGTCTTCTGCCATTGCTCCCGTCTCCCGCGCATTGCCCTCCGCCGCCACCCCGCCGGCTGCGTCAGCCAAAGCGCGCTTCTGGGACCGCATTGCACCCAAGTACGCCGCCGACCCCATTGCCGACCTGGCAGGGTATGAAGCCACCTTGCAGCGCGTGCAAGGCCTGCTGTCGCCCCAGCATGACGTGCTGGAGATTGGCTGCGGCACAGGCAGCACGGCGCTGCGCCTGGCGCCATTCACCCGCAGCCTGCTGGCCACCGATGTGTCGTCGCAGATGATCGCCATCGCCCACCAGCGGCTGGCCGCGCAACCGTCAGCAGCCCTACGCTTCGCCGTGGCCGACGCAGAGGCCATGGCCCCAGGGCCAGAGGTGTACGACGCGGTGCTGGCTTTCAATGTGCTGCACCTGATGAGTGATCTGGACGACGCGCTCAGGCAACTGGTAAAGGTGCTGCGCCCGGGGGGGCTGCTGATCTCCAAGACCGCCTGCATCGCAGAGATGAACCCGCTGATCCCCTACCTGGCCGTGCCCCTGATGCGCGCCATCGGCAAGGCCCCTCCGGTGCTGTCCTTTGACGAACAGCGGCTCCGTTCAGCCATGGTGCAGCAGGGCCTGCAAATCGTCTGCACCGAGCGGCACGGCACGCGCGGCAAGGACATCCGCGCCTTCATCGTGGCCCGCAAACCGGGCTGAGTTTTACCCACCCACTTCAACACAGGCTGGCGGCTTTAAAAGGCCGCCGGGCGGAGCCTTGCCCACGGATGTGTTGTCGGTCCCCTGCGTTCATCCCATGCGCCGCAGAAGGGGCCCCAGATATGCGATTTGCTGCGGCCCTGCCGTCATCACCCATCTTGTTGCACACACGGTTTCGCTCGCTCACCCACCAACTCCCATCACTGCCACTCACACCATGACCCATCGCAACCACCCCCTGTCTCTCAAGCTCGTCGCTGGCCTCGTCGCCGCTGTGGCGTTCCTCACCGGCTGCGCGTCCACCCTCGACCAGGCGGGGCTGGAGCAGCGCACTGCGCAAGCCATTGGCCGCACGGCAGGCCAGTTCACCATCACCGACCGGCAGGAGGAAACCGGCGGCCGCATCAACTACACCGTCAACACCCGCGACGGCGCCAGCTACCGGTGCTACCTGTACGGCGCAACGGGCTTTCAGAAGGCCATGAGCTTCGGCCAGACTCCACATTCCGACGCCGTCTGCACCGCCATGGTGGGCGGCGCGGGCACTGGTGGCGCCCAGGCACCGGCAGCAGCCGCTCAGCCACAGGGCCGCGCTGCGCCCAAGGAATGCAATGCACTGCTGCGCACGGCGGGCCGCTGCTAAGAGCGGCTAACAAAACTCTTCTGGCGTCGTTGCTGTGTCTTGTCGTACTGCTCGTACTGCCTGCGACACAGCGCCTGGCCAGAACCGCTTCGCTGAGCTTTGTTAGCCGCTCTCAATGGCACCGCGCTGCTTTGGCCTGCGGGCCATGAACCTGTATGCAAAGGACTTGAGACCATGAACCGATGGCACTGGGCCAGCCTGCTGCTGGCAGTCTGCTTGAGCGGTTGCGCCAGCTTGCCCGGCGCCACCATCGACACGGTGGACGGGCGCACGGTGGAGTACGTGCAGGCGGGGCAGGGCACACCCGTGGTGGTGTTCGAGAACGGCCTGGGCGCCCGGCTGGACTGGTGGTCCAAGGTCTGGCCCGACACCGTGGCAGAAACCCGCGCGCTGGCCTACAACCGCGCGGGCTACGGCCGCAGCGATGCGTCCCCCCAGCCGCGCGATGGGGCGCAGGTGGTGCAAGAGCTGCGGGCATTGCTCAGGGCCCGCCAGCTACCGCCGCCCTATGTGCTGGTCGGCCACTCGCTGGGTGGCTTGTACATGCAGCTGTATGCGCGCCAATACCCCGCCGAGGTGGCTGCGCTGGTGCTGGTGGACTCCACCCACCCCGAGCAGATGCGAGGCGCTGGCAACCCCGACCTGTGGCCGACATGGCTAAAAGTGGCCTTCCGCCTGGGCACCTCTGACGTGGTCAAACAAGAGCTGGCAGCGCTGGACGCCACCGGGCAGCGCGTCGTCAGCCTGCCGGTGGACCCAACCCTGCCCGTGTTTGTGCTGAGCGCACTGCAAACCCCCGGGGCTTCTTCTGCGCTGGCCGAAGAGGTGCGCCAAAAACGCGCCGACTTCACCCACCTCTACCCCGGCTCCACCCAGGAGTGGGTGGACAGCGGGCACGGCATTCCGCTGGAGAAGCCCGAGGCCGTGGTCAGCGCAATTCGCGCAGCATTGCAGGCCGCCCGCGCGCTTCGCTGAAGGCGGAGGCGGCCACGCCTGTGGCAATTTCATCGTGGCGCGCCGGCCAGACCCCGTGCCAGAATGAAACGATGAGCACCACCACCACCTCCTTCCAGTCCAACGCAGACGGCACCCAGGTCACCACCTACACCTGGGCCCAAACCCCGGGCCAACCCGTGGGCGTCGTTCAAATCTCCCACGGCCTTGCCGAGCATGGCGAGCGCTACGACCGCTTTGCGCGGGCCCTCAACGCCGCAGGCTTCATCGTCCACGCCGTGGACCATCGCGGCCACGGGCGCACGGCAGGTGGCAAGCTGGGCGACTTTGGCAGCGCAGGCTTCAGCGGCCTCATTGCCGACGTGGCCCAGTTCGGCGCACTGCTGCGTGCGCAGCACGGGCCGCAACTGCCCGTGTTCCTGTTCGGCCACTCCATGGGCTCGTTCGCAGCGCAGGCGGCCATCCTGGACGATTCATCGATTTGGTCCGGCGTCATCCTGTCAGGTTCCACCGCCCTTGACCTGCTCGCCGCCGCCATGGCCAATGCGCCCGCTGACGCGCCCGCAGGGCTCGCGGCCTTCAACGCAGGCTTTGAACACCGCACCGGCTACGAATGGCTGTCGCGCGACGCCGCAGAGGTCG
>NZ_QAIM01000386.1:0-2743 GCF_003061035.1 Acidovorax sp. HMWF018 | reverse complement strand
ACGTGATCCCCTCACTCTTCGCCCCCGCGCCCCGGCTGGCCGACCCCGCACAACTCGCGCGCATCCGTAGTGACCTGCCCATCCTCATCGCATCCGGCGACGCAGACCCGCTGGCCGCAGGCGGGGTCTTGTTGGAGCAACTGGGGCAGCGGTATCGGGATGCCGGTGTGGCCGATGTGACGGTCAAGCTGTACCCGGCAGCGCGGCATGAGATCTTGAATGAGTCCAATCGGGATGAGGTGACTGGGGATATCGTGGCGTGGCTGCGGGGACATGTGGAGACGGCGTAGTCGACGCTCGATGCCTGTTGTAGGCTGATCAGAGACATTGACATCGGACGTCCGTGCGACCACTAGGCCCGTTTATCCGACACTTGATGGATGCAGGTTCGAACGACCGCAGACATTCAATACCTAGCACTCGAATTGACTCGTGCATCGACAATGGCAAAGTTCTGGACCGCAACTGACTGTCTACGATCGGGGGAACCAGAACAGTTTCCGGGAGAACCTGATAGTGAGCGCCGAGATTCCCTTAAAGGCTGGTGAGACTCGGCCGCTCTTCATCCGCAAGGGCGTACTTGCCGATTTCAAGCGCTTTGAGTCGCGAACGGTCGAGCTCATTTCAGACATCAACATATTCGCCGGAGACAACGAGGCCGGGAGCCGGCCTAACACCGTTTAGTCTTGATCAAGTCTTATGGCACTACTCCAGAACGATCCCATTACGCAACTTGCGTTTTCCGTTTACGAGAACAGAGGCGTCTTCGCTGTGCTGCTGGGTTCGGGCCTATCTCGCTCAGCTGAAATTCCCACTGGTTGGGAAATCACTCTGGACCTCGTGCGGCGCGTGGCTGAAGCTCAAGGTGTCCCTGCGCAAACTGACTGGGCTAAGTGGTATCGCGAGCAGACAGGCCAAGAACCGAACTATTCCGTGTTGCTGGAGGAAATCGCCAGCTCACCGGATGAACGTAGGGCGATTCTGCATCGCTACATCGAGCCAGACGAGCATGATCGAGAGGAAGGTCGGAAGAAGTCAACCAAAGCACACCACGCCATTGCGCAGTTGGTTCGGGCTGGGTATGTGCGGGTCATCGTCACCACCAATTTCGACCGGCTCATGGAGAACGCCCTGCGGGAACAGGGGATTGAGCCGACGGTCGTGGCCTCTGCGGACGCCCTCGCGGGTGCCGAACCTTTGACGCACAGCCGCTGTTATGTGCTCAAACTACACGGCGACTACAAGGACGCACGTATCCTGAACACCGATCAGGAACTGAGCGCCTATCCCGATGGCTACAACCGGCTGCTGGATCGGATCTTTGATGAACATGGTCTGATCATCTGTGGCTGGTCGGGCGAGTGGGATCATGCCCTGCGTGCAGCCTTCCTTCGCGCACCCAATCGGCGCTATCCGGTGTATTGGGCCGCGCGCGGAACGCTGGGATCCGGCGCGCAAGAGTTGACAACACACAGGGCCGCAAGGGCCGTTCCAATCACTGGAGCCGATGAGTTCTTCCAAACTCTTCAGCAGCGAGTAGAGACGCTTGAGAAAAGCCAGCGTCAGAACCCTCTGAGCGTAGAACTGTTGGTTAGCGGCGCTAAACGCTATCTAGCCAAGCCTGAGCATCGCATTCAGTTGGATGAGCTTTTCGCACATGAGACAGACCGGCTAGTCGACCAATTGGACGGAGATACGTTTTTCGCGCAGGGACAGTTGAGCCCAGAGAGCTTCCGTGCAAGAGTCCAGTTGTATGAGTCTGTAACCGAGCCGCTGGCTCGCATGGCGGGCGTACTTGGGCGATGGGGCGACGGCAAGGACTTTGATGTGGTGTTGGACGTGCTCCGCAGCCTGTACCACCACGCTGGCAAGATCGGTAACGGTCTGACTGTCTGGCTGAATCTCCGCTCCTACCCCGCCGTTCTGATCTTCACAGCCTATGGGATCGGGCTGACCAAAGCTGCGCGCTGGGACACGCTGCTCCAGCTGTTTTCGTCTGCGCTAGCCACGGAAAATCGCGAACCGCAGCGGATTGTCTCGACACTTTTCCTCTGGTCGTGGGCAGGCGGCGAACAACAACTCTGGCAACAGCTCGAAGGTATGGATCGCCGCAAGACCCCGCTGAGCGATCATCTTCTGGAAGTGATGATGGATTGGCGCAAAAGCTTCGCAGGCGCAGATGCAAATTTCGAACTGCTGTTCGAGCGCTTCGAGCTGATGGGATCGCTTGCTGCGTTCCACGAGAACGATGAGGCGCAGTTGGAGAAAGCCATCGAAGCATCGGCGGCGCGAAACGATGTGCTTGCCTGGATGCCTGTTGGCCGATCCGGCTGGCGCAGCGCCGGGGCACGAACGCTGCTTCAAGAGCTTGAGGATGAGTCTCGGATCGTTGAGCTTTTGAAGGCAGGCTACGCCAAGGGAAGCCGCCGCTTTCTTCAACTCTTCGCCGAAAACTTTAAGCTATACGCCCGGCGTATGAGTTGGTAACGGGCTTAGGCCTTCACCGCCTCGAGCGAATGCGAGGCGATGATCAGCGCGGATTCGCGCGTCGGATGGAAACTGTCCCGTGCATTGCCAACGCTGTCGTCAGTACTGGTTGTCGCACCGAACGTCAGCTTGCTGACGGTGACCATGAGTTCACTCCCTGACAGCCACAGTCTCCTTGCGCTGCCGAGGTACCGGAACCCAGCGCATTCAATATTAAGCGCCACTGAGCCAACTACCACCCCCGCACGCCTCGCCC
>NZ_QAIM01000385.1:1097-3577 GCF_003061035.1 Acidovorax sp. HMWF018 | reverse complement strand
GGCCATTGGTGCACGCGCGCAAGGCGGTGTGCCGCTATGCTGCCGGGTGGTACGCCCCCCGGGCCCTGGATTCATCCATAGAGACAAGGACACCCCATGAAACTCATTCGATACGGCCAGCCTGGTGCAGAACGCCCCGGTCTGGTGGACGCCCAAGGCACGCTGCGCGACCTGTCCATGCTGTTGCCTGATATCGGCCCCGCGCAGCTCAGCCCGCGCGCCCTGTCGGCGCTGGCCGCCATTGACGCGCGCCGCCTCCCTGCCGTCTATGGCTCGCCCCGCCTGGGCAGTCCGGTGGGCGGTGTGGGCAAGATCGTGTGCGTGGGCCTCAACTATGCCGACCACGCCAAGGAGGCGGGCATGCAGCCGCCCGCCGAGCCGGTGCTGTTCATGAAGGCCGTGACCGCGCTGAGCGGCCCCAACGATGATGTGCGGATACCGCCTTGTGCCACCAAGACCGACTGGGAGGTGGAGCTGGGCATCGTCATCGGCACCCGCGCCCGCCATGTGTCCGAGGCCGACGCGCTGGCCCATGTCGCCGGTTATGTGCTGGCCAACGATGTGTCCGAGCGCGCCTGGCAGTTGGAGCGTGGCGGGCAGTGGGACAAGGGCAAGAGCTACGACACCTTCGCGCCCATTGGCCCCTGGCTGGTGACGGCCGATGAGGTGGCCGACCCCCACGCCATCGACCTGTGGCTGGAGGTGAATGGCCAACGTGTGCAAAACGGCAGCACGCGCAATTTCATTTTTGGCGTGCCCACCGTGGTGTCGTACATCAGCCAGTTCATGACCCTGGAGCCGGGTGACATCATCCTGACCGGAACGCCTGCAGGCGTGGGCCTGGGGCAAAAGCCCGCGCCGTGGTTCCTCAAGCCCGGTGATGTGGTGCGCCTGGGCGCCACGGGGCTGGGCGAGCAGCTGCAGAAGTACGTGGGGGGGTGACGATGGGCCGCAGCTGCGTACTGCTGCTGCACCCCATGTAGCACGTTGCTCTGACCTTCTCAGTCCAGCTTGCCGCGCAGCGCGTGGCCCGCGTTGCGCCAGCCCGCCTGCTCCCGGTACTTGACCTTGAAGATCTTGAGGTTCGCCTGGCTTTCGTACTTGACCCGGAAGATGCTGAACGTGGCCTGGGGAGCGTGGTCCACAAAACACCATACCGCGTCGCCCTCGGCCTGTTGCGCGTGCGGCATTTCGTACCAGCAGAGGTCGGCCTGGCTTTCATAGGGCACCTCAAACACCTTGGCGTCGGCAGCGGCGGCCTGTGGGGCTACCAAAATTTTTGCCATGTGCAATCTCCTGTGAAAAGCGCGAAGCGAATCAGCCCATGGTGCGCAACCCTACGGCCCCGCGCAGTGGTACATACCCGCCCTGCGCGCGGCCCGAGCGCAGCGCCTGACAGGCGTTCGCGCCACCGGCTGACAGGCCGGTTCCTGCCAGCGGCACACACTGCCCTGTGATGCAGCCTGTGCGCTGCGTTGCAAGGTGTGCCATGTCTCTGTTCCCCCGTTGTGCTACCCCCGGTTCTGATGGCGCGCAAGGCAGGCGCGCCCATTGCGAGGCGCACAGTGGCTGGAGTCGCAGCAGGCATAGGGTGGTGGCCGTGATCGGCACTCTTTGCGCCTTGAGTGCCTGCACTGACCCCGTCTCCCTGCCGCCCGAAGCGGGCATGGGGCGGTCGCCCACGCTGCCCCCGCCCACGTCGGCGCTGCTGCCCACCGTGCACATTGCACCCGCCCAGGCCTGGCCAGCCGGCACACAGCCCGTGCCGATGAACGGCCTGCGAGTGACGGCACTGGCCACGGGGCTGGACCACCCGCGCTGGCTGCTGGTACTGCCCAACGGGGATGTGCTGGTGGCTGAGAGCAACGCGCCCCCCAAGCCTGACGATGCCAAGGGCATCAAGGGCTGGGTCATGAAGCGGGTGATGAAAAGCGCCGGAGCCGGTGTGCCATCGGCCAACCGCATCACCTTGCTGCGCGATGCCGACGGCGACGGCATTGCCGAAACCCGCACCACCTTTGCCGCCGATCTGAATTCGCCGTTTGGCATGGCGCTGGTGGGCAATGCCCTGTATGTGGCCAACACCGATGCGGTGCTGCGCTTTGACTATACGCCGGGACAGACGAGCTTGGTGGGCCCAGGCACCAGGCTCATCGACCTGCCCGCAGGCCCCATCAACCACCACTGGACCAAAAATCTGATCGCGAGCCCTGACGGCAGCAAGCTCTATGTGACTGTGGGATCCAACAGCAACGTGGCCGAAAGCGGCATGACCGCCGAGGCTGGGCGCGCCGCCATCTGGGAGGTGGACCGCCTGACCGGCACGCATCGCGTGTTTGCATCGGGCCTGCGCAACCCCAACGGCCTGAGCTGGCAACCCGACACCGGCGCGCTGTGGACGGTGGTGAACGAACGCGACGAACTGGGCAACGACCTGGTGCCCGACTACCTCACCTCTGTCAAAGACAGCGCGTTTTACG
>NZ_QAIM01000385.1:585-1087 GCF_003061035.1 Acidovorax sp. HMWF018 | reverse complement strand
ACTATGCATTGGGCTCGCATGTCGCCCCGCTGGGCATGGCGTTTGCCACCAGCCCGGCGCTGGTGCCAGCGCTGGCGAGCGGCGCTTATGTGGGTGAACATGGCTCGTGGAACCGCAAGCCCCGCAGCGGCTACAAGGTGGTATTTGTGCCATTTGCCAACGGCCAGCCTGTGGGGCTGCCGGTTGATGTGCTCACGGGCTTCGTCAGCCCGGACGGCAAGGCCTGGGGCCGCCCGGTGGGCGTGGCCGTGGACCCGCGCGGTGCGCTGCTGGTGGCCGACGATGTGGGCAACACCGTGTGGCGTGTGACGGGTACCCCCGGTCCCTGAGCTGCGCATGACTGTTGGGCCGTACTTCATGCAACTGAGCGAGCGGTTGATTTGACGGGGTGCCCCATTGGCACCTACCCTGCAGGAACTCTCACCTCACACCACAACCCGCCCATGACCTCAGCCGCACGCCGCCTGCACCTTGAACGCCACCGCTCTGACCGCATTGGCTG
>NZ_QAIM01000385.1:0-562 GCF_003061035.1 Acidovorax sp. HMWF018 | reverse complement strand
CCGCCAGCCTGGTGGTGGGAGTGGCGGCTGCGCAATCGAGCCAGTCCACCATCGTGGTGACGGCGGTCGCTGGGCTGGTGGCGGGCGCCATGTCGATGGCGGCGGGCGAATATGTGTCGGTGCATTCGCAGGCCGACACCGAAAAGGCAGACCTTGACCGCGAGCGCGCGGAGCTGGCCACAGACCCCGCGGCCGAGGCGCGCGAACTGACCGCCATCTACGTCGGCCGGGGCCTGACCCCTGAGCTGGCCCAGCAGGTGTCAGCGCAGCTGATGGCGCACGACGCGCTGGGCGCACACGCGCGGGACGAGTTGAATGTGTCCCCGGCGCTGGCCGCCCGTCCGGTGCAAGCGGCCCTTACATCAGCCGCCAGCTTTGCGATAGGGGCAGCACTGCCGCTGGCTGTTGCCGTGGTGGCGCCCGCCAGCAGCCTGCTGTATGCGGTGGCGGGCTCGGCGCTGGTCTTTTTGGCCCTGCTGGGGGCTGTGGCAGCGCGCACAGGTGGCGCAAGCATGGCCGTGGGGGCCTGGCGCGTGACCTTCTGGGGGGCCCTGGCCATGGC
>NZ_QAIM01000384.1:0-7177 GCF_003061035.1 Acidovorax sp. HMWF018 | reverse complement strand
GGCTTATGGATACAGGCCGCGCATTTCGCGGGCGTGCAGGATGCGCTGGCAGGCCACGATGAAGGTGGCGGTGCGCAGGCTCACCTTGTGCTCTTGCGCCACTTGCCAGATGCCCGCAAAGGCCTCTTGCATGATGCGCACCAGGCGGGCGTTGATCTCGTCCTCGCTCCAGAAGAAGCTGGAGAAGTCCTGCACCCATTCAAAGTAGCTCACCGTCACACCACCGGCGTTGGCGATCACGTCGGGCAGCACCAGCACGCCCTTGTCGTTCAGGATGTCGTCGGCCTCGGTGGTCGTGGGGCCGTTGGCACCTTCGATCACGAGCTTGGCCTTGATCTGGCCCGCGTTGTCCTTGGTGATCTGGCCTTCCAGCGCGGCGGGGATCAGGATCTCGCAGTCCACGCCCCAGAACTCCTCGGCCTTCATCACTTCGGCGCCGGCAAAGCCACCCACGCCGCCACGGGTCTTCACATGCGCCAACAGCGCGGGCACATCCACGCCCTTGCTGTTGAAGATGGTGCCGGTGTGGTCCTGCACAGCCACCACCTTGGCCCCCGCTTCGGCAAACAGCTTGGCGGCAATGCCCCCCACGTTGCCGAAGCCCTGCACGGCGACGCGGGCGCCGTCGAGCGCCAGGCCGGTCAGCTTGGCGGCTTCCACGCCCACGGTGAACACGCCGCGGCCGGTGGCTTCCACACGGCCCAGCGAGCCGCCCAGGTCCACAGGCTTGCCGGTGACCACGCCGGTGGCGGTAGCGCCCACGTTCATCGAGTACGTGTCCATCATCCAGGCCATGACCTGGCCGTTGGTGTTCACGTCGGGTGCGGGGATGTCCTTGGACGGGCCGATCAGCAGGCCGATTTCGCTGGTGTAGCGGCGCGTCAGGCGCTCCAGCTCACCCATCGACAGCTTCTTGGGGTCCACGCGGATGCCGCCCTTGGCACCGCCGTAGGGCACGTTCACCGCCGCGTTCTTCACCGACATCCAGGCCGACAGGGCCATCACCTCGGACAGCGTCACGTCCTGGTGAAAACGCACGCCACCCTTGCCGGGGCCCCGGCTCAGGTTGTGCTGCACGCGGTAGCCTTCGTAGTGGGCGATGGTGCCGTTGTCCAGCTCGATCGGCACGTCCACGATCAGGATGCGCTTGGGCCGCTTGAGCGTTTCCACCCAGCGCGCCAGGCTGCCCAGGTAAGGGGTGACGCGGTCCACCTGCTGCAGGTAGTTGCCCCAGGGGCCGAGGTGGTCGGCCTGCAGGTACGAGGGCAGGGGGTGGGATTGTGCGGCGGGGGCGCCGACAGGGTTTGACATGGTGAATTTCCTTGTGGGATCAGTTCAGGCTGCGAAGCTTATGCCTCGGCCCGGGCACTGTCCAAGGCCGGTGTGTTTGTGGGTTATGCGTTTGATGCATAGTTTGGCGCAACCCCATCCCATGCTGCAGTGCGGCAATCTACCGGCGGGGTAGCGGCCCGTGGGCCCGGACCTTGCCGGGCGGCCCGTTGCGCCTAGACTCGGCCAGCCCGGCGCAGAACCAGGCGCTGCACCGGGCACACACCGGACGCACACCGGACCGCCGGGACCATGAAAAAGAGAGGGAAATCCCATGAGCGTGACCTACACCGCCTGCCCGCAGTGCCAGGCGCCCAACCACCCTACGGCGCGTTGGTGCGTGAAGTGCGCCCACCCCCTGGAGGCAGAGGCCAACCTCGCCACCGCCGCTGCCCCGGCGCCGATGGAGTTTGTGTTCGATGACGACGAGCACCCTGCTGCGGGCCCGGCGCGCCAGCGACCGGCCATGGCCTACGCAGGCGCCGCAGTGGCCCTGCTGGTGGTGGCGGGCGCCGCGGCCTGGTACCTGCTGGGCCGGCCCGATGCCGTGCCGCCCCCGCAGCAGGCCCCGGCCGTCGCAGCCCCTGCCGCCGTGCCCGGCACCGCAGGCACTGCGGAGTCTGCACCTGCCCGCGCCGAGCCGGTGGAGGAAATCATTGAATCCGAACGCGCACGCCCAGCAGCCGCTGCCTCCGCACCAGACAGTGCCGCTGCTGCGCCGTCGTCTGCATCTGCGGCCTCTGCGCCGCCTTTCACGCCTGTCACCGCGCCCCGCGTGGCCGATGCGGCATCGCTGCCTGCCACCGGCAAGCCACGCACAGTGGCACCGGCCGACAACGCACCGTGGCCGCCGCCCGCAGCGCCCGCGCCTTCGCCCGTCGACAGCCTGGCCCGCTTGCGCGGTGCGCTGGCCCAGTGCGCGGCCATGAGCAACGAGCTGTCGCGCGCAAGCTGCCTCACCCGCACACGGCAGAACTTCTGCGGCGACGCCTGGGGCCGCATCCCCGAATGCCCGCCGGGCCAGTGATGGCATGCGCAGCCTGGCTCCGCGCCGCCCGCTGCCGTGTCCGCAGCGGTGCGGGTCCTATTCGATGCGGATCTTCTGCAGCGCCGGGTCGCCTGGCGGGTAGCGCAGGTCCAGGCCGGTGAGCACCTCGCGCACCAGCGTGGCGATCATCAGGTTGCGGTGTGTCTTGGAGTTGGCAGGCACGATGGTCCACGGCGCCCAGGGCGTGTGCGTGGCGGCCAGCAGCATTTCGTAGGCCTTCTGGTACTGGCTCCACTGCTTGCGTGCCTCGATGTCGCTCATCGAGAACTTCCAGTGCTTGGCCGGGTCGTCCAGGCGCTCCTGCAAGCGTTCGCGCTGCTCGTCAGCGCTGATGTGCAGCATGAACTTGAGCACGATGGTGCCGGTGTGAGTGAGCATGCGCTCGAAGTCGTTGATATGGCCAAAGCGCTGGTGGTGCTGCTCGGGGGTGATCCATCCGTTCACGGCGGGCACCAGCACGTCCTCGTAGTGGCTGCGGTTGAACACCGTGATCTCGCCCGCGCCGGGCACCTTCTGGTGGATGCGCCACAGGTAGTCGTGGGCACGTTCGGCCTCGGTGGGGGCGCTCCAGCCCACGGCGTGCACGCCCAGCGCGCTCATGCGGCCAAACACGCCCCGGATGGTGCCGTCCTTGCCGGCTGTGTCCGTGCCCTGCAGGATCACCAGCAGCTTGTAGCGCTTGTCGGCGTAGAACAGGTTCTGCAGCGTGTCCAGCTCCTGCGCAATGGACTCGGTGACGGCTTTGTCCTGGAGCTTGTCGCCCAGCGAAAACGGTTTGGCCGACGGGTCAAAGTCCTTGAGCGACACCGTGCGGCGGTGTTTGCCGGCCTTGCGCCGCTCGGGCTGGCCGTCGGGGCGCTTGTCATCGTCGTGCTGTGGCGCGTCCGGCTGCCATTGCGACCAGCGCTGGGCCACGTCTTTGTTGCTGCTGTGAAACGGGTGGTTCATGCGGGCTCCTCGATGGGCCATCGTACGTCAGCGGCGCGGGCGCAGTATCCTCTTCTTTCAAAATTTCGACGCTACCAAAATCATAGCTATTGGCGCATGATTCACTAGCGCTTGAGGCCGGTTGGGCTTGAAACTGGCCGCAGTAGCCGCTCAGCGCGCCCCATGCGCCATGCGGTAGGCCAGCGGCGTCTGCCCCGTGGCCTGGCGGAACGCGCGGTGCAGTCCGGCCTCGCTGGCAAAGCCCAGGTCTTCGGCGATGCGCTTGAGCGGCAACGGCGTGTCGCACAGCGCCTCGCTGGCCTGGCGCAGCTTGATGCGGCGCATCCACAGGGCCGCCGTCCGGCCCGTGTGGGCCTGCACCCGCCGCGCCAGCGTGCGGGGCGAGAGGCCCAGCGCCTGAGCCAGCGCGGGCAGCCGCAGATCGGTGGCGGGGCTGCGCTGCACCCACAGCATGGCGCGGCGCAGGTCGGCGTCTGCCAGCGTCATCAGGTCATGCCCGGCAAATGCCGGGTGCGCCGTGCGGGGGCGGGGCAGCATCAGCAGCTCTTGCAGGTCGGTCAATGCCTGGGCTGGCAGGCGGGCGGCCAGCGCGTGCAGCATCAGCGGCAGATAGCCGTTGGCCCCGGCGGCCGTGGTGGCAGTGGGGCCGGCCACCAGCGGCTCGTCAAAGCGCCAGTCCACCTGCGCGAACTGCTGCTCCAGCGCGGCACGCAACCACCAGGTGGCCGTGGCACCCTGGCCGCGCAGCCGCCCGCTGGCGGCCGCCAGCACCACGCCCGCGCAGTAGCTCCACACCTGCGTGCGCCGGGGCAGCGCGCTCAAGGCCTGCACCGTCGGGGCCAGCTGCTGCAGCGGCCCTTGCAGCTGGTCAGGCGACGAGAGCCACAGGCCCGGCACCAGCACCACATCGGCCTCAGCCTGCTGCAGCGCCACGGTGGGCGCCAGCGCGGGGCCTTGCCAGGTGGGCACGGGCAACCGGTCCACACCCGCCCAGCAGATGTCCATCACGCTGGCCTGGGCACGCAGGTTGGCGGCGCGTGCCATGTCTGCTGCCGCAAACAGGCCGGCGGGCATGCAGCCCGGGTAGAGCAGCAGTGCCACGCGCAGGGGCGGCTGGGGTGTGGAGGATGGGGAAACCATGGGTGGCACAAAAAGGCAAAAAATTGTCAATCTGCGCCATTTTCGCGGGAGGCCTGCTTTTCAACAATGGCAACACCCCTTCCCACTGAAAGCACCCCATGCTCATCACCCAATTGCGCAACGCCACCGTCCTGCTGGAGTTTCAGCACGCGGGCCGCCCCGTCGGCCTGCTGGTGGACCCCATGCTCGCGCCCCGGGGCAGCCTGCCCGCGCTGCGCTACCTGGGCACCCGGCGCCAGCGCAACCCCCTGGTGGACTTGCCCGCCGGGGCCGACGCCGCGCTGCAGCGCGTGACCCACGCGCTCATCACCCATTGCCAGCGTGGGCACTTTGACCACCTGGACCGCGCGGGCAAGCAGTTTCTGCGCGAGCGCCAGATTCCCGTCCTCTGCATGCCACACGACGCCGCCTACCTGGCGCAGCGCGGCCTGCAGGTGCAGCCGCTGGCGGGCGATGGCCGTCAGCCCTTTGCACTGGGCGGGCAGGTCACGCCCGTGGCCTGCACCCACGGCCGGGGCTGGGTGGTGCGCTTGATGGAGCACGGCCACGGCTACCTGCTGGAGCTGCCGGGCGAGCCCAGCGTGTACCTGGCCGGAGACACCGTGCTGACGCCCCCGGTGCGCGACTGCCTGCAGCACCTGCAGCCCGGTGTGGCCGTGCTGCCCGCCGGTGGCGCCCGGTTTGACCTGGGCGCCGACATCCTGATGGACGCTGCAGAAGTCGCGCAGGCCGCCGCGCTGACAACCGGCGCGGTGGTCGTCAACCACCTGGAGGCCCTGGACCATTGCCCCACCACCCGCGCCCAGGTGCGCGCCCTGGCGCAGCGCGGCGGGTGGGCGCACCGCCTGTGGGTGCCCGAGGACGGCGAGGGCCGGCACTACCCTGGGCCCACCGTCAAATGCGATGCTATGAATTCAGTAGCTGCAGAGGCATGATCGACTAGAGCTACCGCCCGAAAAGGCTGCAAATCACGCCAGCTCGGACTCCAGCGCCCGCTGGTCCCGCATCAGCGCCACAAAGCGCGCAGCGCCCAGACCCAGTGGGCGCTCCTTGGACCACACCACGTCCACCCACAGCGCGGCGCCGTTGCTCAGGTTCTCGAACGGCATCTCCACCAGTCGCCCCGCCTCGATGCGCGACTGCACCAGCGCGCGCGGCTGCCAGCCCCAGCCCATCCCGGCTTCGATGAGGCCCAGCGCGGCCAGGTGGTTGTCGGTGCGCCAGTGGTGGCGGGCAAACACAAAGCGCGGGTCGGTCTGCGCCAGGTCGCGGCTGGCCACCACGATCTGGCGCGTGGTGGTCAGGTGCTCTTCGCGCAGCATGGCGTCTTCGGGCGGTGCGCCCCGTGCCTGGGCGGCGGCACGGGCGGCTACCAGCACCGGGTGCTGCGGCGCCATCACCGCCACCAGGGTTTCGGTGCCCACTTCCTGAAAGCCCTCGCGCCCGTCGATGCTGGGCCGCTCAAACACCAGCGCCAGCTGTGCGCGGCCGCTGTGCAGCAGCGCCAGCGCATCCACCTGCGGCGCGGCCAGCACCTCGATCTGCAGCAGCGGGTGCTCTTGCGCCAGTGCCGCCAGCGCCTCCGTCCAGCGCGCAGCCAGCAGTTCGGGCGCAATGGCCAGCGTGAGCCGCTCCTCCAGCCCCTGGGTCAGCGCCAGCGCCTGGGCGTTGAGCTGCTGCAGCTGCCCGGCCAGCAGCCGGGCCTGGGGCTCCAGCGCGCGGGCGGCGGCGGTGGGGCGGGGCTCGCGTCCGCTGCGGTCAAACAGCTGCACATCCAGTTCGGCCTCCAGGTGGGCAATGGTCATGCTCACCGCCGACGGCACACGCGACAAGGCCCGCGCGGCGGCCGAGAACGAGCCGTGGTCGAGCACGGTCAGAAACACCTGCACGCTGTCGGAGTTGAAGGCCATGGCGGTTCGATCTATCAATAAAACTGAAACAAGCTGACTTTATGTGTCAGTGCGGCGAATATAAAGTACCGGCCATGGACAAGACACCGACTCTTTTTGGCCTGCAAGGCGTCAAGCGCCGCCTGATCTACGTGACCCTGTACGAACTGATCGCCATTGGCGCCGCCACGGTGGGCCTGGCGCTGCTCACGGGCCAGGGTGCGGGGCATTCGAGCGTGGTGGCGGTGGCGGCCTCGGCGATCGCCATCGTCTGGAACATCGTCTTCAACTGGGCCTTCGAGCGCTGGGAGGCACGCCAGTCCGTGCGCGGGCGCAGCGTGGCGCGGCGCGTGGCGCACGCCATCGGGTTCGAGGGCGGCCTGGTCTTCACGCTGGTGCCGCTGTTTGCCTGGTGGTTCGGCGTGAGCCTGTGGCACGCGTTTGTGATGGACCTGGGGCTCATCGTGTTCTTCCTTTGCTACACCTTTGTCTTCAACTGGGTGTTTGACCACCTGTTCGGCCTGCCCGCATCGGCCATGGCGGCGTCGTAGCAAGGGGCCAAGACACGCTTCTTCCAACAATGTCAACCGCCGTTCTTCGGCGGCCATGGGCGCTCAGCCGCCACCCATAATCGGCCCCATGCGAGGGCCGTTTTTATTGCTGCTGCGGGGTTTGCGGGGTCGGTGGGCTGGCGTGGCGGCCTGCTGCGTGCTGGCAGGCTGTGCCAGCAATGCTCCCACCCCGCGTGGCGAGGTGAAGGGGGCGCCCACCCATGCCGCCGAACTGGCCCAGTCCGACGCCAACCGCATGGCCACCCTGGCCA
>NZ_QAIM01000383.1:0-8596 GCF_003061035.1 Acidovorax sp. HMWF018 | reverse complement strand
CAGGCGTACACCTTCACCGTGACGGCGGATAACTCTGCAGGGACAGGGCCTGCGTCTTCGGCATCCAACTCCGTCACGCCCAAGGCCATACAGTCCATCACCTTCGCCAATCCTGGCAGCCAGAATTTCGGCACCACGCCCACGCTGTCTGCCTCGGCCACGTCCGGTCTGGCCGTTGCGTTCACCTCGTCCACCACCGGCGTGTGCACGATCACCAGCGGGGGGGCACTGACGTTTGTCACGGCGGGCAGCTGCACCATCAATGCCGACCAAGCAGGCAATGGCGTCTTTTTGCCAGCACCGCAAGTCAGCCGCAGCTTCACCGTCAATGCGCAACTGTCAGTGTCTGGCGCAGTGCCTGGCATGGCAGGCCTGGCCACTGCGACGCTATCAGGCGGAGGTGCGAGCTGCACCCTGAACCCAGGCGGCACCAGTTTCATGGCGCCCGTCGGCATGCCTGGCAACCTCACGCTGCCCCATGGAGGGTTCGAGTTCCTCGCCACCGGCTGCTCGGGGAGTGTCACCATCACGCTGAACTATCCAGACCCCATGCCCGCCGGCATCCAGTTTTGGAAGTTTGGCCCCGCCACAGCAGGTGCGGGGGCTTCCACCTGGTTCGCCTGGTCGGGGGCAACCCTCAGCCCTGACCGGCGTACTGTGAGCTATACCGTGACGGACAACGGTGTGGGAGACTCCGACAACGCTGTCGGCAGCATCCGTGACCCGTTTGCACCTGCCTTCTTTGTCGGATCGGATGCAGCCGCCATTCCCGTCAACAACCCCTGGGCTCTGGCAGTGCTGGTCGCGGTCCTGGGTTGGCTAGGCCTGAGGCGCCGTCACCAACACCGCTGAAATCCGGGACTGCGATGCCATCCACCGGATCGTTGCCTTCCACCGTCTTCGCTACCGACCAGCTGGTGGGTGATGAGCGCTTCGAAGCCTGGCGCTGCAGCATCTCGGTGATCTTCGATGTGGCTCCCGTGGGGCACGAGCCTCCCAAGGACTTCCAGGCCTCAGTCACCGCCCGCCACCTGGGTGCGCTCTTGGTGGGAGACCTGAACTTCGGGCGCCAGCAGTTCTCACGCGGTTCGCCCCGCGTAGCGCGCGACGGTGTGGACCACTACCTGGTGCAGTGGTACCGCAGCGGTGGCTTTGTCGGCCAGCATGATGACGGCGTGGACATGGAGGTGCGCCCGGGCGACATCACCGTGTTCGACCTGGGGCGCACGCAACGCACCTATGCCCAGCCCTCGCATGTGCTGTCGCTAGTGGTGCCGCGCGAGATCGCCGCCGAGTCTTTCGGCGGGCGCGACGCTGACCTTCATGGCACGGTGCTGCGGCAGGGTACGGCCCTGGGCGGACTGCTCAGCGACTATCTTCAGTCTCTGCATCAACGCCTGCCGGACGTGACGCTCGCAGAGGCCCCAGCCGTTGTGCAAGCCACCACCCAGATGCTGGCCGCGTGCCTACGGCCAAGCCGCCACACCCATGCCCAGGCGCGGGTCGAGCTGCAGGGGGTGACGCTGGAACGCATCCAGCGACACATCTTGCAGAACCTGGCAGCGCCGCTGCGCCCAGAGCTGCTGTGCCAACACTTCGGTATTTCGCGCAGCCTGCTGTACCGCCTGTTCGAGCCGCTGGGCGGTGTGGCGCACTATGTACAGCAGCGTCGGCTGCTGCGCGCCTTCCATGCGCTGGCCAGCCCCGCCAATCGCCGTCTGCGGGTGGCCGAGGTCGCCACGCGCAGCGGCTTCTCCAGCGAGGCACATTTCAGCCGGACCTTCCGTGCGGCCTTCGGCCTTACGCCCAGCGATGTGCGGGCCATGGCGGGCGGCGCCTTGGCCGCCGCAGCAGGTACTGCCAGCCAGGCAGCCCCCTCCACAGTCGAATACGCGAACTGGGTGCGCACTCTGCAGGTGTAACCCTGCGCCCGGCGCCTGCATGCCGCCGAAACAGCCGGTCAAAAACGTTGAGACGCACAGTCAAGCCGAAGTGACGGCCGCGCCTAGCATGGGTCACCGCCTGTTCCCCCCTTGCGCACTCCCCCATGCAATTCATCCGCAAACTGGCTGCAGCCGTGCTCGCTACCGTGCTGTGCAGCCCGCAGCTGGCCTGTGCTCAACCCACCGTCACCAGTTTTGCGCCCACCGAGGGCCTGACCATGGGCTGGACCCAGGTCGTCTTTACCGGCACCAGCCTGGGCAGCACCTCGGCCGTTCGCTTTGACGGCGTGGATGCCACCAACCTCATCGTCGACGGCAGCGGCACCCGCGTCACGGCCACCACGCCTGCCCATGCCCGTGGCACCGTCGCAGTGGAACTAATCACCGCCCTGGGCACGGCGGCGGCAGGCAGCTACACCTATGTGCCCCAGCCCAACATCACGAACTTGGGCCCCGGCGAAGGTTCAATGCTCGGCGGCACCGAGGTCACCATCACCGGCAGCGGGTTCACCGGGGCGACGACGGTGCTGTTCGGGAGCAAACCCGCCACCCGCTTCACCGTGGACAGCGACACGCAAATCACCGCTGTCGCGCCGCCCCAGCCGGCAGGCCTTACGGTGATGTTCGAGATCTCCACGCCCATCGCCCATATGCCGCACCCCATGGGCTATTTCACCTACACCGTGCCGCCTGAATTGCGGCCCACCGTCACCAGTTTTGCGCCCACCGAGGGCCTGACCATGGGCTGGACCCAGGTCGTCTTTACCGGCACCAACCTGGGCAGCACCTCGGCCGTTCGCTTTGACGGCGTGGATGCCACCAACCTCATCGTCGACGGCAGCGGCACCCGCGTCACGGCCACCACGCCTGCCCATGCCCGTGGCACCGTCGCAGTGGAACTAATCACCGCCCTGGGCACGGCGGCGGCAGGCAGCTACACCTATGTGCCCCAGCCCAACATCACGAACTTGGGCCCCGGCGAAGGTTCAATGCTCGGCGGCACCGAGGTCACCATCACCGGCAGCGGGTTCACCGGGGCGACGACGGTGCTGTTCGGGAGCAAACCCGCCACCCGCTTCACCGTGGACAGCGACACGCAAATCACCGCTGTCGCGCCGCCCCAGCCGGCAGGCCTTACGGTGATGTTCGAGATCTCCACGCCCATCGCCCATATGCCGCACCCCATGGGCTATTTCACCTACACCGTGCCGCCTGAATTGCGGCCCACCGTCACCAGCGTGGCACCGCGCTGGAATCCCCCTGCGGGCGGGGTGCCGGTGGTGCTGACCGGCACCAATCTCACGGGGACTACGGCGGTGCGCTTTGCTGGTCAGTCCGCCCTCTCCTTCACTGTAGACAGTGCCACGCAGGTGACCGCCATTCCGCCCCCGGCGCCGTTGCAATCGGCAGGCGTGGAAGTCACAACCGGCCTTGGCACGGCCCAGGGATTCTTTCTGTATGCCTCGGCGCCAGTGCTGGCCAGTGCCAGCCCCACCACCGGGCCCACCACGGGCGGCACCCCTGTAACGCTGCGTGGCAGCGGGCTGCTGAGTACGACGCGCGTGAGCTTCGGCGGCGTGGCCGCCAGCAGTTTCAATGCAGTGGACGACACCCGCATCGATGTGCTCACCCCGTCTCATGCGGCAGGTAATGCCACCGTGCAGGTGGTGGCGGAGAGCGGCACGGCCGTACTGAGCGGCGCGGTCTTCGCCTTCGTCTCTCCGCCCGCCGACGGAGCCTGTGGTGCGGCAGACGGGCAGGAGCGCATCACCCCACCCACGGCCGGCCTGTGCAGCGCAGGTGCAGCAGGCAGCGTGGCCGCGGCCTCAGGGGCTTTTGCCTGGACCTGCGCGGGCCAGAACGGTGGGGCCGACTCGCGCCAATGCAGCGCGCCCTGGCCCCTGTCCGGCGTCGGAGGGTTGCGCACATCGCTCGCGCTGCCTGACCCAGCCACCAACCAGGGTTGGGGCCTGGACACAGCGGTCCTCGACGCCGCGCTACCCGCACCATTGCCTGGCGGCGCAAGTACGCAGCACCGGGCATTGCGCCTGGTGCTCAGCGGCGGCAGCGCAGGCTCCAGTGCCCAATTCACCGTGCACTACAGCGAGCCCGTTCCGGCCGGTGCGGTGTACCTCAAATACGGCCCCAGCCCCCAGGGCCTGAACTGCAACGGAGCGGCCTGCGCCCAGCCCCACTGGTATGCGCTGCCCGGCAGCACGGCGGTGTTCGCCCCCGACCGCCGTAGCGTGACGCTAACGTTGACCGACGGTGGCCTTGGCGATAGCGACGCCGTGCCCGGCCACATCACCGACCCCGGGTTGCCCGTGCTGCTGGCGGGAGCGGGTGGGGGGACAGGGCCAGTCTCCGTACCCGCACTGGGGCCCTGGGCGCTGACTGTGTTGACGCTGGCGCTGCCTCTGTGGGTGGGACTGGGGCGCAAAACAAATCAAAAAAGATAGCTACCGATGCAATACAGGTCAGCACTGCAGGCGATTTTTGGTATTTCTTCGACAGGCATGCCACAGTGTGCAGGGCAGCTACACCGACGTGCCACCGCGCCCTTACGGCACTTGCTTTGGACAGGAGCGGCCCTGTGCACAGCCCTCTCAGCCAAGGCCGGTACCGAAGCCCTGCCCCTACCTGCGCCGCGCGAAACCACTGCCGTGGCCCTGCTGTGCACCCCAGACGTCACAGCGGCCCAGGAGCTCCAATCCGCGGCACCAGCGCCTCGGGCCCCTCATGGCGCCACCTCCCACGACGGCTCCCACGTTCCCACCCCCGTGGACAACCCCTGGGCACTGGGCCTGCTGGCCGCACTCGCCGCACGGATACTGTGGATGGACCGGCATTCCAAGCAGGATTCCGGCTGAAAGTCAGGGCCACAGGGCCGGCTGCAATGGGCCGTCAGGGCCAATGCGCGAAAATCTCGCTTTTGCTTACCGGACCTTAGCGCACCACCGTGCCGGATTATTCCTCCCTGACAGCCGCAGCTGCCCCGCAGCACTCTGCACCCGCCACCCCCATGACCGCGCTGGAGCGTCGCTCCAGCGTCAGCCTGGCCCTCATTTTTGCGCTGCGCATGCTGGGCCTGTTCCTGGTGCTGCCCGTGTTTGCCCTGGAGGCACGCAAGTACCCCGGTGGCGACGACCCTGCGCTGGTAGGCCTGGCCATGGGCATCTATGGCCTGACGCAGGCAGTCCTGCAGCTGCCGCTGGGCATCGCTTCCGACCGCTTCGGGCGCAAGCGGGTGATCGTGCTCGGCCTGCTCGTCTTCGCAGGCGGCAGTCTGATGGCTGCGCTGGCGGATTCTCTGACCGGACTGCTGCTGGGCCGGGCGCTGCAGGGCGCAGGGGCTGTGTCGGCAGCCGTGACCGCGCTGCTGGCCGACCAGACACGCGACAGCGTGCGCACCAAGGCGATGGCGCTGGTGGGCGGCAGCATCGGGCTGATGTTTGCCGTTGCGCTGGTGGCGGCACCGATGTTGGCTGCCCATATCGGCCTGGCGGGGCTGTTTGGCCTGACCTGTGCGCTGGCCCTGGCCGGTGTAGCCGTGGTGGTTTGGTGGGTGCCGCCCGAGCCTGCGCTGCATCGGAACGCCCCCCGGGGCCGCCTGGCCGATGTGTGGGGACACCCTGACCTGCTGCGCCTGAACCTCGGCGTGTTTGTGCTGCACACCGTGCAGCTGTCCATGTGGGTGGCCGTGCCCGCGATGCTGGTACAGGCAGGACTCACCAAAGACCACCACTGGCAGGTGTACCTGCCCGCCGTGGTGCTGTCGTTTGCCGCCATGGGCGGGCTGTTTGCGCTGGAGCGTGCTGGCCGACTGCGCGCGGCCCTGCTCGGAGCCATTGCCCTGGTGCTGGTGGTGCAGGCGGGGCTGGGCCTGCTGGCGGCCAGCGGTGTGCCTGCCACGCTGTGGGTGCTAGGGCCTTTGTTGTTCGTCTTTTTCTGCGGATTCAATGCGCTGGAGGCCAGCCAGCCCAGTCTGGTGTCGCGCATGGCGCCAGCCCAGCTGCGCGGCGCCGCGCTGGGCAGCTACAACACCCTGCAGTCTCTGGGCCTGTTTGCGGGCGGTGCAATGGGTGGCGCGCTGGTGAAATGGGCCGGGGCTCCAGGCCTGTTTGCCGTGACCACGGCGCTCACGGCTCTGTGGCTGCTGCTGACCTGGCCGCTGCGGCCCGTGGGGCGTGGCGGGCACTGAACGCCTAGCCGTGCCATGCCGTCAGGGCTTTCATTGCCCCCCGGTTGCGGCACAATGGAGCGTTTGGCGCCTGGAATCTCTCTCCAAATCCGGCGCTTTTATCCCTTAAAGGCAAAGACAGCACCATGGCATCCGTAAACAAAGTCATCATCGTCGGCAACCTGGGCCGCGACCCTGAAATGCGCACCTTCCCCAGTGGCGATCAGGTGGCCAACGTGACGATTGCCACCACCGACAAGTGGAAAGACAAGCAGTCTGGCGAAATGAAGGAAGCCACCGAGTGGCACCGCGTGGTCTTCAACGGCCGCCTCGCCGAAATCGCAGGCCAGTACCTGCGCAAAGGCTCGCAGGTGTATGTGGAAGGCAGCCTGCGCACCCGCAAGTGGACCGACCAGAGCGGCGTTGAAAAGTACAGCACCGAAATCCGCGCCGACCAGATGCAGATGCTGGGCAGCCGCCAGGGCATGGGCGGTGGCGGACAGGGCGGCGGACAGCAAGGCGGTGGATACGACGACGGTTACGGTGGCGACCAGGGTGGCTACGACCAGGCCCCGCGCCGTGCAGCGCCAGCGCCGCGCCCCATGGCCGCCCCCGCTCAGCGCCCTGCACCCGCTCCCGTGGCACAGGCACCGCGCGCGGCCTCCGGATTTGACGACATGGACGACGACATTCCGTTCTGACAGCTTCTGGCACCGGACTCAGTCCCCAGCCCGCACCCGCAAGGTGTGGGCTTTTTTTTGCCTGTGCGCAAGGCATGCCCGACCCCACGGAAAACGTCGCCTGTGGGCGTCAAAACGTAGCAACTCGCAACAGGAGGTGCTGGGGCCCACCCGACTCACAAGCGCCAGCGCGGCCATGGAGCGATGGCTTTTACAACGGCACTCACGGGCGCCGCTTCTCGGTTTTGTCCAGTTCGGCATCACCGCGACAAATCAACAATTCCTTACATCCGATACGGAAATATCAAAGATCATCGCGGACTGGCTCGCCAAAGAGGTGCAAAACCCGGCGGCCAGCAGTTACCAAAATCAATATTCCAAACTGAAAAGAGAGAGGGTTGTGATGCCGGGGTTCGTCCGAAAGATTTTGATATTTGTCACTGGCTACGCGTGGCTCCTGCTGCTGGCGGGCCCGGGGCTCATCGGGCTGTCGGTGTACAGCGGCTGGAAGGCGGAAGACGGCCACGCCTACGTGGCGCGCGAAAGTCTGCAGACCGTGTCCGGTACCGTGACGCAGGCCTCTGAAGTCACCGTCAAGCGCAAGCGTCGTACGACCAAGAAGTACTACGAAATCACGGTCCAGCCCGACACCGCTGGTGCCGAGGCGCGCAAGCTGCGCATCGACCACAGCACACCGCAGCAGCTGGTGGGCAACCTGATCGACGAAAAAGTCACCGCCTTGGTCGATGGCAGCGACAGCGACCTGGTCTATGAAGTATCGGCAGACGGCGCGACCGTCATCAGCTACGACACCACCAAACAGCGGCTGCAGGCCGAAGCCGCCTCTTCCGCGCAGTCCTTCAGCGGCGCAGGCACCTGGATCTTTGCCATTTTGCTCACGCTGGTGGGAGCGGCAGGCGTGTGGTCCAACCGCAAGCTGCGCGCCGCCGACGAAGCACACCAGCTGGCCGCCGCCTGACGGCCATACCCCATAAAAAGAGAGAGGGAGGGAGGGGCAGCGCCCGGGGCGCGCTCCTCCCATCGTTTGCGCCAACCTGCGCGCTCACTACGGAGGACCACACCATGAACCCCAACGCACTTTCGCCACAAACCCCTGCGGGCGCTCCGATGGAGCGGCGCGATTTCATCGTCTCTACCTACAAGCACCTGGGCGTGGCCATTCTGGCCTTTGTCGTGCTGTCGGCGGTACTGATGGTGAGCGGACTTTCCACCGCCGCGGCCAAGATGCTCATGGCCAGCGGTAGCAAATTCCTGTGGCTGGGGGTCATGGGCGCTTTCATGCTCGTGGGCTGGCTGGCATCGCACCTCGCCGACAACTCGGACAACCCTCAGACACAGCTGATGGGCCTGGGCCTCTACGTGCTGGCGGAAGGGCTCATCTTTGCCCCGATGTTCGGCATTGCCCAGCTTTTGGTGCCGGGCGCCATCGGCGCCGCTGCCTTCATCACGCTGCTGCTGGTGGCGGCGCTCACATGGACGGCGTTCAGCAGCAAGACCGACTTTTCGTTCCTGGGCGGCATCCTGAAGGTGGCGGGCCTGGTGGCACTGGGCACCATCATCGCGGGCGCCATCTTCGGCTTCAAGCTGGGCATCTGGTTCTCAGGGCTCATGGTGCTGTTTGCGGGCGCCTGTGTGCTGTACGACACCTCGCGCATCATCCACGACTACCCTGCAGACCGCCCCGCCGGCGCAGCGCTGCACCTGTTCGCATCGATTGCGCTCATGCTCTGGTACGTGCTGCGCATCCTGATCAGCCTCGCCACGAACGACGA
>NZ_QAIM01000382.1:6330-15995 GCF_003061035.1 Acidovorax sp. HMWF018 | reverse complement strand
GCCTTGGCGATGTTGTTGATGAGTTCCATCATGTTCACGGTCTTGCCCACGCCAGCGCCGCCGAACAGACCCACCTTGCCGCCCTTGGCGAACGGGCACACCAGGTCGATCACCTTGATGCCGGTTTCCAGCAGCTCTTGCGATGGCGACAGTTCGTCGTACGCAGGGGCCTTGCGGTGGATGGAGGCCGTCAGGTCCTGGCTGACCGGACCGCGTTCGTCGATGGGCGTGCCCAGCACGTCCATGATGCGGCCCAGCGTCGCCTTGCCCACAGGCACGGTGATGGGGTTGCCGGTGTTGGACACCATGATGCCGCGACGCAGGCCGTCGGACGAACCCAGGGCAATGGTACGCACCACGCCGTCGCCCAGCTGCTGTTGCACTTCCAGCGTCAGCGACGAGCCTTCGAGCTTCAGGGCGTCATAAATCTTGGGCATCTGGTCGCGGGGGAACTCCACGTCCACCACAGCGCCGATACATTGAACAATCTTGCCTTGCACTTGAGCCATTTTTCGCTCCAATAAAGTAGTTTGTTGAGCTGCTTACACAGCAGCGGCGCCAGCCACGATTTCCGAAAGTTCTTTCGTGATCGCTGCCTGGCGCGTCTTGTTGTAGACCAGCTTCAACTCGCCAATGACGCTGCCGGCGTTGTCGGTGGCAGCCTTCATGGCCACCATGCGCGCCGACTGCTCGGACGCCATGTTTTCCGCAACCGCCTGGTAGATCAGGGACTCGACATAACGGACCAGCAGCTCGTCGATGACGCTTTGCGCATCGGGCTCATAGATGTAGTCCCAGCCGTGTTCCGTCTTCTCAGCCTGCATCTGCTCGGAGGACAGGGGGAGCAACTGCTCCACCACCGATTCCTGCTTCATGGTGTTGATGAACTTGGTGTAGCTCAGATACACCGCGTTGATCTTGCCTTCTGCGTATGCATCGAGCAGCACCTTCACCGGGCCAATCAGCTTGTCCAGGTGGGGGGTGTCACCCAGACCCGTCACGTGCGAAACCACCTTGGCGCCCACACGGTTCAGGAAACCCAGGCCCTTGTTGCCAATCGCCACTGCTTCGGTCGAGACGCCAGCACCTTGCAGTTCACGCAGCTTGGTCGTCACGGCACGCAACACGTTCGTGTTCATGCCGCCACACAGACCCTTGTCTGTGGTGATGACGATGACGCCAGCGGTCTTGGCATCGTTCACTTTCATGAACGGATGCACGTACTCTGGGTTGGCCTTGCCGAGGTTGGCTGCAATGTTGCGGATCTTCTCGCTGTATGGGCGGGCAGCCCGCATCCGGTCCTGCGCCTTGCGCATTTTGGATGCGGCCACCATTTCCATGGCTTTGGTGATCTTCTTGGTGTTTTCCACCGATTTGATCTTGCCGCGTATTTCCTTGCCTGCTGCCATGATGGCTCCTCGTCCGGTTTAAGCGAACGACTTCTTGAACGCGGCGATCGCTGCGGTCAATTCGGCTTCTGCGTCCTTGTCCATGGCCTTGGCCTGCTCCAGCTTGGCCAGCAAAGCGGCGTGGCTGGTCTTCAGGAACTGGTGCAGGCCGTGTTCGAAGTCGAGCACCTTCTTGACGTCGATGTCGTCCATGAAGCCCTTGTTCACAGCGAACAGCGTGGAAGCCATCAGCGAGATGGGCAGCGGGCTGTACTGTGCCTGCTTGAGCAGTTCGGTCACGCGAGCACCGCGGTCCAGCTGCTTGCGGGTGGCTTCGTCCAGATCGGAGGCAAACTGCGCGAAAGCAGCCAGTTCACGGTACTGTGCCAAGTCGGTACGGATACCACCGGACAGGTTCTTCACCAGCTTGGTCTGGGCTGCACCGCCGACGCGCGACACCGAGATACCGGCGTTGATAGCGGGGCGGATACCGGCGTTGAACAGGCTGGTTTCCAGGAAGATCTGACCGTCGGTGATCGAAATCACGTTGGTAGGCACGAAAGCGGACACGTCGCCAGCTTGCGTCTCGATGATGGGCAGTGCCGTCAACGATCCGGTCTTGCCCTTGACTTCACCCTTGGTGAAGGCTTCGACGTAGTCGGCGTTCACGCGGGCTGCGCGTTCGAGCAAACGGCTGTGGAGATAGAACACGTCGCCAGGATAGGCTTCACGGCCTGGTGGGCGGCGCAGCAGCAGGGACACTTGGCGGTAGGCAACGGCTTGCTTGGACAGATCGTCATACACGATCAGCGCGTCTTCACCGCGGTCCCGGAAGTACTCGCCCATCGTGCAGCCCGAGTAGGCCGACACGTACTGCATGGCGGCCGATTCGGAAGCCGATGCGGCCACCACAATCGTGTACTCCATGGCGCCGGCTTGTTCCAGAGCGCGCACCACGTTCTTGATCGAAGAAGCCTTCTGACCAATAGCGACGTAGATACAGGTAACGCCCTGACCCTTCTGGGCAATGATGGCGTCGATGGCGACGGCCGTCTTGCCGGTCTGGCGGTCACCAATGATCAGCTCGCGCTGGCCACGGCCCACGGGCACCATCGAGTCGATGGACTTCAGGCCGGTCTGCAGAGGCTGGTCCACCGATTTACGGGCGATCACACCAGGAGCGACCTTTTCGATCACGTCGGTGAGCTTGGCGTTGATGGGACCCTTGCCGTCGATCGGCTGGCCCAGGGCATTCACCACGCGTCCGATCAGTTCGGGGCCGACTGGCACTTCCAGAATACGGCCCGTGCACTTCACGGTGTCGCCTTCGGAGATATGCTCGTACTCGCCCAGAATCACGGCGCCGACGGAGTCGCGCTCAAGGTTCAGCGCCAGACCGTAGGAAGGCTGGCCGTCCTTGGTCGCGGGGAACTCGAGCATTTCGCCCTGCATCACGTCCGACAGGCCATGAACGCGCACGATACCGTCGGACACGGACACCACGGTACCCTGGTTGCGGATATCGCTGCTGGCGGCCAGACCTTCGATGCGGCTCTTGATGAGTTCAGAAATTTCTGCGGGATTGAGTTGCATGACTCTTTCCTTCTTTCTTTGGTTCGCTGTCCTCGCCGCGCATTACGCGATGAGGGCCGCTTTCATTTGTTCAAGACGGGCCTTGACCGAAGTGTCCAGCACCTCGTCACCCACCACTACGCGAATACCACCGATCAGGGACTCATCCAGCTTCACAGCGAGGTTGAGCTTGCGGCCGAAGCGCTTTTCCAGCGCTGCGCTGACCTCAGACAGTGCAGCACTGTCCATCGGAAATGCGCTGTACACCACGGCATCCGAAGATCCGTTGCGACGATTCACGAGGGCACGAAACTGCGCAGCCACTTCCGGGAGCGCATCAATGCGTCCGTTGTCGATGACTGTGCGCAGGAAATTTTTGGCCATATCCGGCAGGGCCGAGCGGGCGACCCCGGTGAATACAGCGAACACCTGGTCTGCCGTCACCTTGGGGTTGTCCGCCAACTGACGCAGCTGGGGGTTGGCGGCAATCGCCGCCAGTTCGTCCATCCAGGCAGCGGTGCTGCCCAGATCGACGCCCGCGCCCGCAGTGGCAGCCTTGAACAAGGCATCGGCGTAAGGGCGGGCAATGGTGGCGAGTTCAGCCATGTGTGTCCCCTTACAGCTCGGTCTTCAGGCGGTTGAGCAGATCGGCATGGACGCCAGCATTGACTTCCTTGCGGAGAATCTGCTCGGCACCCTTGACTGCCAACGCTGCCACCTGCTCACGCAGGGCTTCGCGGGCTTGGACCGTCTGCTGCTCGGCTTCAGCGCGGGCAGCAGCGACAATCTTGTTGCCTTCCTCTGTGGCGCGGGCCTTGGCTTCTTCGATGATGGCCTGGGCACGACGGTCGGCGTCCGCAAGACGCGAGGCCGTCTCGTTGCGCGCCTGTGACAATTCCTTCTCGACGCGCTGGTTGGCAGCGGTCAGTTCGGATTTGGCACGGTCGGCAGCTGCGAGGCCATCGGCGATTTTCTGGGCTCGCTCATCCAGCGCCTTCGCGATCGGGGGCCACACGAATTTCATCGTGAACCACACGAGGATCAGGAAGACGATGGCCTGAACGAACAGGGTCGCATTGATACTCACGGCAACACCTTTCTAAAGTGGCGTTGAACGGGAATTACTTGGGCAGGTTGGCCAAGAGCGTGGAAACGAAGGGGTTGGCGAAAGCGAACAGCAGAGCAATAGCCACGCCGATCAGGAACGCAGCGTCGATCAGACCAGCCAAGATGAACATCTTGGTTTGCAGTTCGTTGATCAGTTCAGGCTGACGTGCCGACGATTCGAGGAACTTGCCACCCATCAGGGCGATGCCGATGGAAGCGCCGATAGCGCCCAGACCAACGATCAGACCACAAGCCAGAGCGACGAGACCGAGAATGTTTTCCATGATGACTCCTGAGTTAAAAAGAAAAGTTAAGGAAAGAAAAAACGAAAGGGAAACTTAGTGCGCGTTGTGCGCCTGACCGAGGTAGATCAGCGCCAGCATCATGAAAATGAACGCTTGCAGCGAGATCACCAAAATGTGGAACAGCGTCCAGATGGTGCCAGCGATGACGTGGCCCACAGGCAGCAGCACACCCGACAGCGACAGGGCCGCAGCACCACCCATGAGGGCGATGAGCATGAACACCAGCTCGCCAGCGTACATGTTGCCAAACAACCGCATGCCGTGAGACACGGTGTTGGCGACATATTCAATGATCTGCATGAGCAGATTCACCACGCCCAGGATCAGGGCGAAGATGGGATTCTTGCTGGTGCCGAAAGGAGCCGACACCAGTTCGTGTGCCCAACCGCCAGCACCCTTGATCTTGACGCTGTACCAGAAGCGCAGGATCAGGATGGCAAAGGCGAGGCCCAGCGTGGTAGACAGGTCAGCCGTGGGCACGACACGCAGATAGGCGTGGTGAGGATCGTGGCCGGCGGCGCCATAGATCTGCGCCCAGATGGCGGGCAGCAGGTCCACAGGCAGCATGTCCATGAAGTTCATCAAGAAGATCCAGACGAACACTGTCAGACCCAGGGGCGCAATGAACTTGCGGCTTTCAGCGTTGTGAATGTTCGCCTTGGCCTGGTTGTCCACCATCTCGACCAGCATCTCGACCGCTGCCTGGAAGCGTCCAGGCACACCAGACGTTGCCTTACGGGCAGCTGACCACAGAATCAAAAGGGTGAGAGCCCCCAGAACCAAACCGACGATGATCGAGTCATAGTTGATGACAGTGAAATCAACGATCTTGGTCTGGTTGACGTTTTGAAGATGCTGCAGGTGGTGAACGATGTATTCACTTGCAGTCGGAGCGTGCGCTTCTGCGGCCATCGGACAACTCTTCTCTCTATCAATCGGTTTTTCGGACACCAGGCCGCACCAACAGTGCCACCCAGTACGTTTTCATTGCGACCACCATGCCAATCAGCAAGGCAATCCAGCTCAAGCCCGGCACCAGCCGAGGTGCCGCCGCCAGCAGCGCCACCGTCAACATGATCTTGGCGATTTCCCACCCAAAGAACCCCACCATGGCAGCCCGCGGATTGGATGACGCCTTGTGGCGCAACACACCGCGGGCAAACAGTGCAGCCGGAGCCACCACTGCCAGGGCACCGTAGGCTGCAGACCAACCCACCACCGCCCTGCCCGTCAGAACCCAGGCCACCAGGGCCACCAGCATTCCGACCAGCGCCTGACCTGCCACCACCTTCCACACCGAGAGGGGCGGATGGCGACTGCGCCACTGCTGCGCCTCTTGGGCCGTCAGGGGCTTGAAGTCAGATTCTTCAGCCTCAGTTTCAGTCTCTGGCGGGATTGTTTTCATTGATGAATGACGCCCGCGTTACAGACCGCAACTTTTACAAAGCCTCTAATTATAAGTAAAAACCCATGGCACCAGACAAAAACCCGCAAACGTGCCTGTGGGCTTCGTGTGCGCCTGCTCTGTTGTGGTGATGCGCCAACGGCTTTTGCGCTCCAAAAAACTCGCGCAATGCACCGATCTGGCGCACGCCAAACACACAATTCAGACACCCTCATCAGCCCGTGGCGCACAATGACAGTGCATGCCTAGCTATTGAAACTGCAGCATCCCTACCACCGCGATCCACCATGACATCCTCCAATCCGCCGCCCGCCAACGGCCTCGATACGCAGGCAACAGATCCACGCAAAGACTCGCTGATCGAATACCCCTCCAAGTTCCCGATCAAGGTCATGGGCGCCAAGGTGGATGGGTTCGTGCACGCGGTGACCGAACTGGCCCGCCAGTTTGACCCCACCTTCGACGCCGCCACCATTGAACTGCGTGACAGCCGCGCAGGCAATTACCTCGGAGTAACCATCACCATCACGGCGACCAGCCGCGAGCAGCTGGACGACCTGTACCGTGCGCTGTCATCGCATCCGCTGGTGAAAGTGGTGCTGTAGCCGCCCCCCGGCAAGTTGCGCCATGACGATTGACATCCGCCTGCTGGGCCGTGCGGACTACGCCAGCACTGTGCAGGCCATGCAGGACTACACGACCACACGTACGCCCTCTGACCCGGATACGCTTTGGATTTGTGAGCACCCGCCGCTTTACACCCAAGGCATTGCAGGCAAAAGCGATCATGTGCTTGACCCAGGCGAGATCCCCGTCATCGCCACCAACCGGGGTGGGCAAGTCACCTTCCACGGACCGGGCCAGGTGGTCGCGTACCCGCTGATCGACCTGCAACGCGCAGGCTATTTCGTCAAGGAATACGTTTATCGCGTCGAAGAGTCCGTGATCCGTGCGCTGGCGCACTTCGGCGTCACGGGCCACCGGGTTGCCGGTGCACCCGGCATTTATGTGCGCCTGGATGATCCGCGCAGCCACGCCATGCTGCCCCAACGCCCCCAAAAACGAACGGGCTCGGAGGCGCCCACGCCCGACTTCGAAGGCCTGGGCAAGATCGCGGCGCTCGGCATCAAGGTCAGCCGCCACTGCACCTACCACGGCGTGGCGCTGAACGTGAACATGGACCTGGAGCCCTACGGCCGCATCAACCCTTGCGGTTACGCAGGATTGAAAACGGTGGACCTTTCTACAATCGGGGTCCACACCACCTGGGAAGAAGCCGCGCAGGTGCTGGGCCAGCAGCTCAGCATCCGGTTGGCGCCCTGAACTCTGCCTACAGCCATGAGCACCCCTGAAGTCGTCCGCGAAGCGCAATCCACCGAAGCCTACAACCCGCTGGCCAAGCAAAAGGCTGCGGCCAAGCTGTCGCGCATTCCGATCAAGGTGGAGCAGGGCGAAGTGCTCAAGAAGCCCGAGTGGATCCGCGTGAAGGCGGGCAGCCCCACCACGCGTTTCTACGAAATCAAGGAAATCCTGCGCGAACACAAGCTGCACACGGTGTGCGAAGAAGCTTCGTGCCCCAACATCGGTGAATGCTTTGGCAAAGGCACGGCCACCTTCATGATCATGGGTGACAAGTGCACGCGCCGTTGCCCGTTCTGCGACGTGGGCCATGGCCGCCCCGACCCGCTCGACAAGGATGAGCCGCTGAACCTGGCCAAGACCATTGCCGCACTCAAGCTCAAATACGTGGTGATTACCAGCGTGGACCGCGACGACCTGCGCGACGGCGGCAGCGGCCACTTTGTGGAATGCATCCAGAACATCCGCGAGCTGTCGCCCCAGACCCAAATCGAGATCCTGGTGCCCGACTTCCGCGGCCGTGATGACCGCGCGCTCGAAATCCTGAAAGCCGCGCCGCCCGACGTGATGAACCACAACCTGGAAACCGCGCCCCGCCTGTACAAGGAAGCGCGCCCCGGTTCGGACTACCAGTTCAGCCTGAACCTGCTCAAGAAGTTCAAGGCCTTGCATCCCAACGTGCCCACCAAGAGCGGCATCATGGTCGGCCTGGGCGAGACGGACGAAGAGATCCTGCAGGTCATGCGTGACATGCGCGCGCACAACATCGACATGCTGACCATCGGCCAGTACCTGGCACCCAGCAACAGCCATCTGCCCGTGCGCCGCTACGTGCACCCCGACACCTTCAAGATGTTCGAGGAAGAGGCGTACAAGATGGGCTTCAGCCATGCGGCAGTTGGCGCCATGGTGCGCTCCAGCTACCACGCGGACCAACAGGCGCACGCCGCTGGCGTGTAAGCCCTGTCCACCCGGCCCGATTCGCAGGTCACCCATGGGCCCGAATGGTCTGCTCTCGCTGCGCCGCTACGGCGCATCACCGGGCAGCCACAGCCATGACCATTTCCAGATTCTGCTGGGACTCTCCGGAGCGCTGGACCTGGAGGTGGCGGGCCGTGGCGTGCGCGTGGCACCCGGCGGCGGCTGCGTGATTGCCCCGGGAGATCGGCACGACTTTGAATCGTCCCGTGGCAGCCTGTGCCTAGTGCTGGACAGCGCACACCCCGACTGGGCGCGCTGTACCGGCCAACGCCGCTCGACCAAACCACCCGCCGATGCACTGCCACTGGCGCACTATCTGGCGAGCGCACTGCAACAAGACCGCCCGCTGGCACAAACCTACGGCCCTGCGCTCTTGCTGGAGGCGTGGCTCGACAGCACCCATTCCGACTGTTCCACGCCCGGCCCCACGCGCGGCCGCACCATCAACTGGCCCGCCCTGCAGCAATGGGCGGCGCAGCAATGGCATCGTGAACTGACCGTGGCCGACCTGGCGGCGCAGGTGCATCTGAGCCCCAGCCAGTTTTCCGCCCGATGCCGGGACGACCAGGGTATGGGCGCCATGGCCTGGCTGCGCGGCTTGCGCCTGGCGCAGGCCCGGGTGCTGCGCAGCACGGGCATGGCGGTGGCCGAGGTGGCGCTGCGCACGGGCTACCGCTCGCCCTCGGCTTTGACTGCCGCATTGCGCCGGGCTGAGCAGCACACATAACGGCCGGCGACGGCTGGCAACCAGGCCAAAACCTTGGCGCGCGACGACTCACCGGTGTTGCGCGACGACTCACCACAGCGGGCGCGCGTAAGCTCGGCGCCATGCAAGCCAACCTCTATGCCCTGGGCGCCATTGCGCTGTGGGCCTCTCTCGCTTCCCTGGGGGTGTCCCTCACCCACATTCCGCCCTTCCTGCTCACAGGCGTTGCGCTCATCATCGGCAGCGTGCCGGCCTGGCCGTTTGTGCTTCGTGACCCTGCACAGTGGCGCATCCCGCTGCGCACGCTGGCGTTGGGCGTGTACGGCCTGTTTGCGTACCACTTTCTGCTGTTCATCGCGCTGCGCCATGCCCCGCCGGTGGAGGCCAACCTCGTCAACTACCTGTGGCCGCTGTTCATCGTGGTGCTCTCGCCGGTGGTGCTGCCCGGTGTGGCGCTGCGCCTGCCGCATGTGCTGGCGGCGCTGCTGGGTTTTGGCGGCGCGGCCATTGCCATTGCCGGCGGGCGCGAGTTGAGCGGCACGCTGGCCTGGGGCTACCTGCCCGCGCTGGCAGCGGCTTTCATCTGGGCCACGTATTCGCTCATGACCAAGCGCGTGGCAGCGTTCCCGACCACGGCCATTGGCCTGTTCGGGCTGGTGTCCGGCGCGCTGTCGCTGCTGTGCCATGTGGCGCTGGAGCCGCCGGTGGCACTGCAGCCGCGCGACTGGGGGCTGCTCGCGGTGCTGGGCCTGGGGCCGCTGGGGGCGTCGTTTTTTATGTGGGACAAGGCGCTCAAGCTGGGGGACGCACGGCACATCGGCATCCTGAGCTACATCACGCCA
>NZ_QAIM01000382.1:0-6317 GCF_003061035.1 Acidovorax sp. HMWF018 | reverse complement strand
CCGCGCTGCTGATCCTGGTGAGCGGCCGCGCATTCACCTGGAGCATTGCGCTGGCCACGGCCATGATCATCAGCGCGGCCGTGATGGGGATGCGGGCACGCTGACGCAGGAATTTCAGCAAAATTGGCTGGGAGCGCAAGAAAAATATGCTCTGACAGCTATCAATTTTGAAGTAACCGCCCCCCTCAGGCGGTCAGATGCTCCGCCTGTCAAGCAGTCAGCAGCACAGCAGGTTCATCGCCCGCCAGCACCTGCTGCGCCCAGGGGGCGAGCTTGCGCGTGTCAGCGCGCAGCACCTCCTGCTTCACAGCCAGGATCTGCGCGGGGTGCATGGAGAAGCTGCGCAGCCCCAGGCCCAACAGCAGCCGCGTCATGGTCACATCGCCCGCCGTTTCGCCGCACACACACACGCTCTTGCCTTGGCGCTCCCCCTCGGCAATCACGTCGCCCACCAGGCGCAGCACGGCAGGGTGCAGCGGGTCGTACAGGTGGGCCACGGCCTCGTCGGCGCGGTCGATGGCCAGGGTGTACTGGATCAGGTCGTTGGTGCCGATCGAGAGAAAGTCGAAGTACTTGAGGAAGGTGCGCACCATGAGCGCGGCGGCGGGCACCTCGATCATGGCGCCCAGCTGTACAGGACCATAGGGCTCGCCACGTGCATCCAGCTCACCCCGGGCGAGGTCCACCTGGGCGAGCGTCTGCTGGATTTCGTGCGTGTGCGCCAGCATGGGGAACAGCAGGTTGACCTTGCCATGGGCCGCCGCACGCAGCACAGCGCGCAGCTGGGTGCGGAACATGGCCGGGTCGGCCAGGCTCCAGCGGATGGCGCGCAGGCCCAGGGCCGGGTTCAGGTAGCTGTCCTTGTGGGCCTTGTTGTCCAGAGGCTTGTCCGCGCCCACGTCGATGGTGCGGATGGTGACGGGCAGCCCCTGCATGCCGTCAATGGCCTCGCAGTAGGCGCGGTACTGCTCGTCCTCGCCGGGCAGGTTGCCGCTTTTGCCCATGAACAGAAATTCGCTGCGGAACAGGCCCACGCCCACGGCGCCTGCGCGCACGGCGGCGGCGGCGTCGCCGGGCTGCTCGATGTTGGCCAGCAGCTCGATCTTGTGGCCGTCGATGGTGATGGCAGGCGTGTGGCGCAGGCGCGCCAGGCGTTCGCGCTCCAGCTCAACCTGGCGCTGGCGAAATCCGTATTCGGCCAGGATGATGGGCGAGGGATCAACAATGACCACGCCCGCATCGCCGTCGATGATGACCCAGTCGTCCTGGCGCACCAGCTGGCTGGCGGCACGCGCGCCCACCACGGCGGGGATGTCCATGCTGCGCGCGACGATGGCGGTGTGGCTGGTCTTGCCGCCCACGTCCGTCACAAAGCCCGCGAACACGCTTTGCTTGAACTGCAGCATGTCGGCGGGCGAGAGGTCGTGCGCCACCAGCACCAGGGGCACATCCACCGTGTCGTCCAGCAGCAAATCTTGCTGTGTCTTGCGACGCGGGCTGCTGGCCGGTGGTGCCACCGGGCTGGCCACGCCTTTCATGTAGCGCAGGATGCGTTCAACCACCTGCTCCAGGTCCGCCTTGCGCTCGCGCAGGTACTCGTCCTCCATCTCGTCGAACTGGCGCGCAATCACCTCAAGCTGGGTGGTGAGCGCCCACTCGGCGTTGTACAGGCGCTCGGTGATCCAGTGTTTGACGCCGCCCGTGAGGGCTTCGTCCTGCAGCAGCATCAGGTGCACATCCAGCAACGCGGTCAGCTCGTGCGGCGCGTCGGCGGGCATGTCGGTCTGCAGGCGCTGCAGCTCCTCGACCACAGCATTGCGGCCCTGGCGCACGCGTTCGATCTCGCCTTCGACCTGGGAGGGCTCGACAAAGTAGTGCGCCACATCCACCCGGCTGGACGCCACCAGCACGGCCCGGCCAATGGCAATACCGCGTGCAACTGCGAGGCCGTGGACGGAGAAGGTCATGGTGGTGTGATCAAAGGTTCGACGGGGTCAGGACACGGGCGAGGTGGGCAGGCTTATTCACCTTCGCCAAATTTGTCGGCAATGAGTGCCAGCAGGGCGTCCATGGCCTCCTGTTCGCGGTCGCCGTTGGTTTCCAGCTCCACTTCAGAGCCCAGCCCGGCGGCCAGCATCATCACGCCCATGATGCTCTTGGCGTTGATGCGGCGCTCCCCCTTGCTCATGAAAACGTCACACGGAAAGCTGCCGGCCAGCTTGGTGAGCTTGGCCGATGCGCGGGCGTGCAGGCCCAATTTATTGCTGATGGTCGTACGGGTCTTGATCATGTCGGTTACGGCGGTTCTGGTTCTGCGGCGCGGAAATGGCCACCTGCATCACCCCTTGGGTACCACCCACCACGGCGCGGGTCACCACGGAATCGAGCGGCTCGGCCCGGTAACTCACGGCGCGCAGCAGCATGGGCAGATTGACACCCGTCACCAGGCGCGAGCGCACGCCGTCTACCAGGCGCTGCGCCACGTTGCAGGGCGTGGCGCCGAACACATCGGTCAGCACCAGGGTGGTGTCGGTGCCCAGCTGGTCCAGCATGATGCGTGCCTGGGCCAGCGATTCTTCGGGGGGCTGGTTGGGCTGCACGTCGAGCGCAGCCACGCTGCTGCCGCAGTCGGCAAACACGTGCAGCGCACATTCGCGCAGCGCATGGGCCAGTGGGGCGTGGGCAATGATGAGGATGCTGGTGGGGCTCATGGTCACGACTTACGCCACGCGGGGACCAACGAAGGGCCGGTCACGAAGAGGCCGCCGGTGGTTGCATCGATGGTTGCGCAAGTGTTCATGGTGTGGGGGTTGTCAGCACATTATGGCGCCGCCCCCGAAGCAGGAACCATGCGTAGGCGCTGGCGTTGCATGCCAGGTACACCGCCATGGCCGCCTGGAACGCCGGCACGGTGGCCAGCCCCGCGGCTGCAAAGGCGTCCACCGCCAGCCCGATGCCCCACTGCACCACAAACACGCCCACAAAAATCACGAGGTTGTAGGCCGACAGCGCCCGCCCTGCCAGCGCCTGCGGAAACGCCATGGCCACGGCGGGCTGCGACAGCGACACAAAGGTGCACGACACGCAGAACAACGCCCAGGCGCCGCCCCCGGCCTGGGGCCCCGCCAGGATGATGCCCAGCAGCACCACCGAGCACAGCGGAAGGCCCATGGCCATCAGCCGGTCGGCACCAAACCCCTTGCGCAGCAGCCAGGGGTTGACCATGCCCCAGGTCCAGAAGGTGCACAACATGGACACGTTGATCCAGAACAGGCCCGTCGCCGACTCCAGGGCGGTGTAGCCCGCCACGCGCTGCATCCACGGCCCGGCCCACAGCGTCTGCATGGCCACCATGCCGCCGTAGCAGAAGAACCCCAGCGGCGCGAGGCGCTGGAAATAAGGGTGCCGCCACACCACGCCATAGCCCTGGGGCAAGGCCTCTGCGGCGCCGGAATCGGCCTTCGCCTGCCCCGCCAAACCCCAGCCTGGCACCCACAGTGCAATCACCACCATCGACAACGCGATCAATACCGCCAGCCCCCAGAACAGCGGGCGCCAGCCCACCAGCGGCAACGCCCATTGCACCGGCAGCGTGGATGCCACCATGCCCAGCGAGCCCGTCATCAACATCCACGAGTTCGCCCGCATCTGCGCCACCGGCTCCAGCCACCGGCGGTAGCTAGTGAGCGGTGCCATCAGGCAGGCGCTGACGCCCGCGCCGCACAGCACCCGACCGGCGAGCAGCCCCGAAAACCCCGTGGCCGCCGAAAACACCAGGCTGCCCACCACGGCCACGCCCAGGAAGCCCAGTGCGACCTTCTTGGGGCCATGCCGGTCCAGCCAGGTCCCCAACGGCAGCTGCGTGGCCGAGAAGCCCAGAAAGTACCCGCCCGCCAGCAGCCCCAGGTCCCGTGCCTGCAGCGAGAACTCCTGGGCCAGCGTGGGCGCCAGGGTGGCCGTGACGGCACGCACCAGCGCCGACAGAAAGTAGGCAAAGGCAAACGCCAGAAAGACGATGACGGCCGCCCGCCGTGGCAACACGCCGCCGCTGCTCATCGTCATGGCAGCGCCAGGCCAGCGAAGAACTGGTCGGCCACCTCCGGCCGGGGCTTGGCGGTGTAGACGACGGCGTGGTACAGCCGCACCTGCGGCCCTGCCGCGCGTGCAAACCACACGGCCTGCGCGACCACCGCGCTGCCATCGGGACGCTGCCCCTGAGCCACGGTACGCACCGACTGCGGCAGGGGCAAGGTGCCGCGCGGCGCGTAGGGTACGTCTTTGGCGCCCGCTTCGGCCCCTGCCCCCAGGCGCGCCAGCATGGCAGCCCGCCAATGGGTGAGCGCTGCGCCCACCTGGGCAGGGTCGGCCAACGCGGCATGGGACACGGCAAAGGTGGCGCCATCGGCATCACAGCCCACCATGGACAGTTCCACCGGTGCACCTGCCAGCTCCACGGTGCGAGTGGCCTGGTCGGGCTTGCACGGCAGGGTGATGGTCAGGTCCGCTTCGGGCAGCGGCACGGTGCGCCAATTCAGTGCGGGGCTGCAGCCCGCAATCAGCAGGGCAGCGGCCCCGGTCAATGTCCATTTCATCGGGGCATTATCGGCAGAGTCCCCGATGTCGGCCCTGCCCTGCGTTCTGCGGCGAACTTTTGCGGGAAAGTGGAGTCCAGCCTTGGTGTGGAGGGCGCCGCTCGCGCGGTGAGCGGGCCACTCCGGCACAATGCAGGGTGGGGCACAGGCCCCGTGTTTCTTTTGGGATGGGTGGTGAAGTCATGGCGATCAAGCATTGGGCAGCAGGTGTGGCGGTGGCAGCGTTTGCCGCTGTGAGCGCCTATGTGTACCTGGACACAGGCCGCGCCGAAGCGCCTGCATCGACCTTCGTGCTGCTGGATGGCTCCAGCAAATCCACCGCCGACCTGAAAGGCAAGGTCACCCTGGTCAACTTCTGGGCCACGAGCTGCACCACCTGCGTGGCCGAAATGCCCGAGATCATCGCGACCTACAACAAATACAACAGCAAGGGTTTTGACACCCTGGCCGTGGCCATGAGCTACGACCCGCCCAGCTACGTGGTGAACTTTGCCGAAACGCGCAAGCTGCCCTTCCAGGTGGCCATCGACAACACCGGCAACGTGGCCAAGGCCTGGGGCGATGTGCGCCTGACGCCCTCCACCTTCATCGTGAACAAGCGGGGCGAGATCGTGAAGACCTATGTAGGCGCCCCCAATTTCCCGGAGCTGCACCAGTTGATCGAGAAGCTGCTGGCAGAAACCTGAGCAGCGGGGCGGACACAACGCTCCCGCATGCACCCCAGCCCGTTCGGGGCATCAAAAAGGCCAATTTCGAAAGAAATTGGCCTTTTGCGCTAGTGGATCATGCCTTGATTGCTATGCAAAACATAGCAACATGATCCTCCAGTGATCGCGTCACTTCGCTCGGAAGTTGTCGTGGCAGGCCTTGCAAGTGCCTGCAGTGGCACCAAAGGCGGTTTTCAGGTTGTCCAGGTTGCCTGTCTTGGCCGCAGCGGCGAGTTTCGCGGTCTCGGCTTCCAGCTTTTCGGCATGGTCCTTGAACTTGGCCTGCTCGGTCCAGATTTCTGGCAGTGCCTTGGTGGGCGCGCCCTTGTCGGTGCCGGGACCAAAGCCTGCCCATGGCAGCTTGGCCATCTGGGCCACGATGTCGGCATTCTCCTGCGCCACCTTGGCATCGAACGGCGCGCGGCCGTTGGCCATGGCGCCGAGGCGGCCGAAGTGCTGGCCCATCACAAACAGCGCACTCTGGCGGTATTTGATGGCATCTTCGGCTTTGGCAAATTGGGCGGAGGCGGGGGCGGACAGGGTCAGAGCCGCAGCCGCCAGGGTCAACGCAGCAAATGCTTTCATCGGAACTTCCTTTTTCGTGGGTGGAACAGAATGGTGCCTTCCAAGCCTGCGCAGTATGCCGGTTTGGGCGCGTTTGTGCTGTGGCTGGGAGGTTACAGGTCCGGCCGCCCTGCCGCACAATGCCGCATGCTTCCTCATCCATCCCTCACTTCGGCGCACCGCCTTTGACCACCATGACGCAGCACACCGTACGCATCTGGGACCTTCCAACCCGCATTTTTCATTGGGCCCTGGCGGTCTGCATCGTGGCGCTGGTCATCACCGCCAATGTGGGAGGCAATGCCATGGTCTGGCATTTCCGCCTGGGCTACACGGTGCTGGCGCTGCTGGTGTTCCGGCTGGTCTGGGGATTGGTGGGCGGCCGCTGGTCGCGATTTTCGGCGTTCCTGTACTCGCCAGCGCGGCTGCTGCGGTACCTGCGTGGCACGCCCCA
>NZ_QAIM01000381.1:0-17694 GCF_003061035.1 Acidovorax sp. HMWF018 | reverse complement strand
GGGTATCGGGCATGGGCGTTCAGCGTTGGGGTGCGTGGCAAAGGCGCGGGGGCTTTCCGCCGGGGGAGTGCGGGGCACTTGGGGACAGCCCGGCGCGCGTCCAGCGTTCAGTCTGCAAGATGAGAAGCAAGCAACGCGCCAGTGTGCGCAGGGCCGCTACTTGCCGCCCTTGAACTCGGGCGCGTCCGTGTCCGCACCCGTCTGCGTGCGCAGCACAAACTGGTCGGGCCCATAGACCACCGTGAAGACTTTGGACTGGTTGGGGGCCTCCAGGTAGCGCCAGTCGGCCCAGGTCTCCTTTTTCAGCTCGTAGGGCGTGACCTTGGCGGGCTTGCCCAGCAGGCGGCGCACCTCGTCCATGCGCATGCCGGGCGACACACGCGCAAAGGTCTCGGGCGTGAGCACCTGGCGCAGAGCGGTCATGCGGCCGTCGGGGCCGATGGTGATCATGTAGTTGACCTGGCCGGCAGGCTGGCGGTTGTACTCGAAGGTGCGCGCGCCACCGGGCTCGTCCCACACGTTCTCGGGGGCGCCGAAGCGGTCGCGCACGTCGGCTTCGGTCGAAACGCCCTCCTTGAGTTCGCTGATGCGTTGCGGGTCGCAGGCGGCAAGCACCAGCAGGGAAAGGGTGGCGGCCGCCAGGGCAGCGGAGCGATATATCAAGCGCATAAATTCGTCCCGGTAAAATCTTGGACCTTCGGTGCATCACTGTGCCTGACGCGTTCCAAGAAAGAGTTCACAGTCCATGTCTATTTTCCGCCGCCCCGACTACCAATCCGACGCCACCCAGTTCATCAACCAGCTCAAGGCGAGCCGTCCCGAACTGGACCAGCAGCAACAAGCCGGCCGTGCCCTGCTGTGGGACAAGCAGGTGGACCGCAAGATCTGGGGCGAGTATCGCGACGCCCAGGTGGCCCAGAAGCCCTACGTTTACCAGACCAACGCCGATTGAGCATCTTTTGAGCCGAAAGCGCAGGTATTTATTGCGCCGATAGCTCCTGATTCAATAGCAAACCATGACCACTGCGAACGCAGCCGAAGCGGCAGACTCGCCCGGCGCGCCCTCGCTGGACGCGGCGGGCATGCCCGTGGTGGTGGACCAGGTGGCCTTGGCGCGCCTGTACGGCGAGCCGCTGTTTGCGCTGCCGCAGGACCTGTACATCCCGCCCGACGCGCTCGAAGTCTTCCTCGAAGCCTTTGAAGGCCCGCTGGATTTGCTGCTGTACCTGATCCGCAAGCAGAACTTCAACATCCTCGACATCCCCATGGTGGGGGTGACCAAGCAGTACCTGGCGTATGTGGACGAGATCCGCAGCCGCAACTTGGAACTGGCGGCCGAGTACCTGCTGATGGCGGCGATGCTGATCGAGATCAAGTCGCGCATGCTGCTGCCGCCCAAGAAGCAGGCAGAAGGCGAAGAACCCGAAGACCCACGCGCCGAGCTGGTGCGCCGCCTGCTCGAATATGAGCAGATGAAGATGGCAGCCGCCCGCCTGGGGCAAATGCCGCAATATGGCCGCGACTTCCTGAAAGCCCAGGTCTACATCGAGCAAAGCCTGCAGCCGCGTTTTCCCGACGTGCATGTGGTGGAGCTGCAGGAGGCCTGGCGCGACATCCTCAAGCGCGCCAAGCTGGTACAGCACCACCGCATCACGCGCGAGGAACTGAGCGTGCGCGAATACATGAGCATGGTGCTCAAGACCCTGCAGGGCCGGCGTTTTGTGGAGTTTGAAGAACTCTTCGAGCCCGAAAAAGGCAGCACCGTGCTGGTGGTGACCTTCATTGCGCTGCTGGAGCTGGCCAAAGAGACGCTGATCGAGATCACGCAGGCCGAAGCGTTTGCGCCCATCTACGTGCGCCTGGCCTACACGCCGGCCTAGGGCCGCCTTCCACTGTTCACCGCCCTGGCCGGTGGCCGTGGCATTACCCCCTTCACACGCAAGCCATGGCATCCCACGACTTCGACGTTCTCATCGTAGGCAGCGGCCTCGCCGGCCTCTCGGCCGCCCTGCACCTGGCGCCCACGCACCGCGTGGCCGTCATCACCAAGCGCACGCTGCAAGATGGATCGAGCGGCTGGGCCCAGGGCGGCATTGCCGCAGTGCTGGCCGACGACGACAGCTTTGCCGCCCACATTGAAGACACGCTGGTGGCCGGCGCAGGCCTGTGCGACTTGGCCACCACACGCTTTGTGGTGGAAAACGCACCCGCATCAATCGCCTGGCTGCGCCAGCTGGGCGTGCCCTTCACGCTCGAAGGCGACCAGCTGCACCTCACGCGCGAAGGCGGCCACAGCGCGCGCCGCATTGCCCATGTGACCGACGCCACCGGCGCGGCCGTGCAGCGCACGCTGATCGACGTGGTGCGCGCCACGCCCGGCATCACGCTGTTCGAGCAGCACACGCTGGTGGACCTGATCACCACGCGCAAGCTGGGCTTGCCGGGCCACCGCTGCCTGGGCCTGTATGCGCTGGACAGCGACACCGACGAGGTCGTCACCTTCCGCGCACCGCAGACCATTCTGGCCACGGGCGGCGCAGGCAAGGTGTACCTGTACACCACCAACCCCGACACCGCCACGGGCGACGGCATTGCCGCCGCCTGGCGCGCGGGCTGCCGCGTGGCGAACATGGAGTTCATCCAGTTCCACCCCACGGGCCTGTACCACCCGCACGAAAAGTCCTTCCTCATCAGCGAGGCGGTGCGTGGCGAAGGCGGGCAACTGAAGCTGCCCCCCTCTGCAGGCGGCACGCGCTTCATGCTCGACCACGACCCGCGTGCCGAACTGGCCCCGCGCGACGTGGTGGCCCGGGCCATCGACTTCGAGATGAAAAAACACGGCCTGGACTGCGTGCACCTGGACATCTCGCACCAGAGCCCCGCGTTTCTGCAAGAGCACTTCCCCAACATCCTCGCGCACTGCGCGTCGCTGGGCATCGACATCACCAAGGAGCCCATCCCCGTGGTGCCTACGGCCCACTTCACCTGCGGCGGCGTGCTGACCGACCTGGCGGGCCGCACCGACCTGCCCGGCCTGTTTGCCGTGGGCGAGGTGGCCTGCACCGGCCTGCATGGCGCCAACCGGCTGGCCAGCAACTCGCTGCTCGAATGCATGGTGTTCGCCCGCGCCGCCGCGCAGGCCATCGCTGCAGCCCCGACCACAGAACTGCCCACCGTGCCCGCCTGGGACGACAGCCGCGTGACTGATGCCGACGAGTCCGTCGTCATCTCCCACAACTGGGACGAGCTGCGCCGCTTCATGTGGGACTACGTGGGCATCGTGCGCACCAACAAGCGCCTGGAGCGCGCCGCGCACCGCATTGCGATGCTGCAGGGCGAGATCCAGGAGTTCTACGCGCACTTCCACGTCACGCGCGACCTGCTGGAGCTGCGCAACCTGGTGCAGGTGGCCGACCTCATCGTGAAAAGCGCCCAGCTGCGCCGCGAAAGCCGGGGCCTGCATTTCAGCCGCGACTACCCCGAGGTGGCAGCGCCTGCCGCCCCCACCATCCTTGTTCCACCGGTGAAATGAAACACCCCCTGAGTCGCTTCGCGCCTTCCCCCTCAAGGGGGACGACACCCTCACTGCGGGACGGCCCTTGCTCGGTGTCCCTCGCCCTGGCCGCGCCAGTTGTATGGGCTGATGCCTCAGCACACCACGCGCAAGGACACTCATGACATATAGCGTCAAAGAAATTTTCTACACCCTGCAAGGCGAAGGCGGCCAGGCGGGCACACCCGCCGTGTTCTGCCGCTTTGCAGGCTGCAACCTCTGGACGGGCCGCGAGCAGGACCGCGCGCAGGCCATCTGCCAGTTCTGCGACACCGACTTTGTGGGCACCGATGGCACGCTGGGCGGCAAGTTCGAAACGGCCACAGCACTCGCAGAGCTGATCGCCGCCCAATGGCCTGCAGGCGCGGGCCACCGCCTGGTGGTGCTGACGGGTGGCGAGCCCCTGCTGCAGGTCGATGCAGCGCTGATCGACGCGCTGCACGCCCAGCAGTTCCGCATCGCCGTCGAAAGCAACGGCACGGTTGCCGCCCCCCAAGGCATCGACTGGCTGTGCATCAGCCCCAAGGCCGGTGCACCGTGGGTGCAGCGCAGCGGGCAGGAGCTGAAACTGGTCTGGCCCCAGCCCGGCTTTGACCTGCAGGCGCTGGAGCAAGACACGCAGTTCACCCACCGCTTTCTGCAGCCCATGGACGGCCTGCTGCAGCGCCAGAACACTGCCGCCTGCATTGACGCCTGCCTGGCTCACCCCGCGTGGCGATTGAGCCTACAGACCCACAAGCTCACCGGCATCCGCTGAGAGAGGCCAACAAAACTCCCCTGGCGTCGTTGTCCCGCCTTGTCGTACTACTCGTACTGCCTGCGGCGGAACGCCTAGCCAGGGCCGCTTCGCTGAGCTTTGTTAGCCTCTCCAAGTCCTTCTAAATCACCGTATGTTGTTCACCATCTCCCAGCGCTTTTTCTTCGACGCCGCCCACACCCTGCGCCGCGAGATCGAGGCCGAAGGCAGCCGCCGTGTGCACGGCCACACCTACCACGCCGAAGTGTTCCTGACCGGCCCGCGCGACCCCGCCACAGGCATGGTGCTGGACCTGGGCCTGCTGCGCCAGGGCCTGGCCGTGGTGCGCGAGCAGCTGGACCACCACATGCTCGACGAGGTGCCCGGCCTGGGCACACCCACGCTGGAGAACCTGTGCCTGTTCATCGCCCAGGCACTGCCCGCCGACCTGCGCGCCAGCCTGAGCCGCGTGCGCGTGTGGCGCGAGGCGCTGGGCGACAGCTGCGCGCTGGACTTTCCACAGCCCTGACCGGCCATGGCCCTGCCACCGGCAGGCCACCCCCCAAAAGTTCACAGACTTCACCCAAGGAAGCCCGATGTTCCGCACCCTGCTCAAATCCAAGATCCACCGCGTGGCCGTGACCCAGTGCGAGCTGCACTACGAAGGCTCCTGTGCCATCGACGAAGACCTGCTGGATGCCGCCGACATCGCAGAGAACGAGCAGATCCACATCTGGAACATCAACAACGGCGAGCGCTTTGTCACCTATGCCATCAAGGGCCAGCGCGGCAGCGGGATGATCTCGGTGAACGGCTCGGCCGCACGCCGCGCATCCGCAGGCGACCTCATCATCATTGCGGCCTTCGCCCAGGTGCATGAAGACCAGGTGGCCATGCACCAACCCCAGCTGGTGTTTGTGGACGACCACAACCGCCAGACGGAACTGCGCCACGCAGTGCCCACGCAGGCCCTGTAACGATGGCGCCGCCCCATGACGCTCTGGTGGCCCGCAGCCTGGCTGCCGTCTGGCACCCGTGCACCCAGATGAAGCGGCACGAGGCCCAGCCTCCCGTGGCGATTGCCCGCGCGCAGGGCCCGTGGCTCTACGGCACCGATGGGAAGCGCTACCTGGACGGCATCAGCTCCTGGTGGGTCAACCTGTTCGGCCACAGCCACCCGCATATCCAGGCCGCGCTGGTGGACCAACTGGGCCAGCTGGACCACGTGATGCTGGCGGGCTTCACCCATGCGCCCGTGGTGGAGCTGTCCGAGCGTCTGGCCGCGCTCACCGGCCTGGGCCATGCGTTCTACGGCAGCGATGGTGCCGCCGCCACCGAGATCGCTCTGAAGATGAGCGCGCACTACTGGCGCAACACCGGTCGCCCTGCCAAGAGCCGCTTTGTGGGCCTGGCCGGGGGCTACCACGGCGAAACCGTGGGCGCGCTGGCCGTGACCGACATTGCGATCTTTCGCGAAGCCTATGCCCCGCTGGTGCGCCTGGCCGACACCGTGCCCAGCCCTGACGCACGCGGTGCGGCACCGGGGGAGACCGCCCAGGACGTGGCCCGACGCGCCGCTGCTGCGCTGGAAGCATGGCTGCAGGAGCACCACACAACCACCGCCGCCTTCATCGTCGAGCCCCTGGTGCAATGCGCGGCCGGCATGGCGATGCACGACCCCGAATACCTGCGCCTGGCACGTGCGCTGTGCAGCCGCTACGAGGTGCACCTGGTGGTAGACGAAATCGCCGTGGGCTTTGGCCGCACGGGCACCATGTTCGCCCACCAGCAGGCCGGAATCCGGCCGGATTTCATTTGCCTGTCCAAAGGCCTCACGGGCGGCACACTGCCGCTGTCGGCCGTGCTCACCACCGATGCGGTGTACGCCGCGTTCTACGACGACGATGTGGCGCGGGGCTTTCTGCACTCGCACTCGTACACCGGCAACCCGCTGGCCTGCCGCGCAGCGCTGGCCACGCTGGAGTTGTTTGAACAGTTGGATGCGCTGAAAACCAACAAGGCACTGGCGCAGCGTATTGATGTGGCCTGTGCACCCCTCACGCAGCACCCGCGTGTGCAGCATGCACGCCATCTTGGAATGATCTGGGCCTGGGATGTAGACACTACCCTGCCCGACTTTGCGCGCCGCTACCACCAGCACGCTATGGCACGCGGATTGGTACTGCGACCCATTGGCAAAACGCTGTACGCCATGCCGCCCTATGCGCTCGACGACGAGGCCGTGCAGTGCCTTGCCAGCGGCGCGCTCGATGCGCTGAACGCCACCCTGCAGGAGGAAAGTTGATGATGGGATGTTTTGTGACCGGCACCGACACCGGTGTCGGCAAGACGCTGGTGTCCGCCGGGCTGCTACACGCTCTGGCGCGCCACCACCGCCGCGTGGTGGGCATGAAGCCCGTGGCGGCTGGCCTGGTGCCCTGGGGGGACGACTGGGCCAGTGAAGACGCGATTGCGCTGCGCTCGGCCTCTACCCTGGCCGTGCCGCCATCGCTGGACAACCCCGTGCTGCTGCCCGACCCGCTCTCGCCCCACATCGCCGCGGCGCGGGCGGGTGTGCAGATCGACATCGCTGCCATCGTCGCCAGCTACCAAACGCTGGCCGCTCAGGCCGACGCCGTGGTGGTGGAAGGAGCAGGCGGCTTTCATGTGCCGCTCACCGATACGCTGACTGGCGCAGACCTTGCCCAGGCCCTGGCCTTGCCGGTGGTGCTGGTGGTGGGTTTGCGGCTGGGCTGCCTGAACCATGCGTTGCTGACCGCCGAGGCCATCCGTGCGCGGGGCCTCACGCTTGCGGGCTGGGTGGCCAACCGGGTGGACCCCGACATGGAGGCGGTGGAGGACAACATTGCCTACCTGCGCACCCGGCTGGGTGCACCGCTGCTGGCCGATGTGCCGCACCAGGAGCTACCCGAACCCGGCAGCCTGGTGTTTGATTTGCCCAAGGACTGGCGATGACAAGCGCCACGGCACCACAAACGTCGTGGCTCGACGAGATCCCCGCGCGCCTGGCCGACATCGAACGCGCCCACCTGCTGCGCCGCCGCCGTGTGGTGCAGCCCGCCGGCGGTGCCCGCCTGCTGGTGGACGGCCGGCCCATGCTGGCCTTTTGCAGCAACGACTACCTGGGCCTGGCCGGCCACCCTGCGCTGGCCGAAGCCGCGCGCGAGGCCACACACCACTATGGCGTGGGCTCGGGCGGCTCGCCGCTGGTCAGCGGCCACAGCGCTGCCAACGATGCGCTGGAGCACGATCTGGCGGCCTATGTACAACTGCCCCGGGCCCTGTACTTCTACGCGGGCTATGCCACCAACACCGGCATCGTCCCCGCGCTGGTGGGTGACGGCGATGCGCTGTTCTCCGATGCACTCAACCACGCCTGCCTGATCGACGGTGCCCGCCTGTCGCGCGCCACCATTCACCGCTATCCCCACGCCGACCTGGCAGCGCTGGAAGCGCAGCTTGCCGCCAGCCGCGCTCGGCGCAAACTGGTGATCAGCGACGCGGTGTTCAGCATGGACGGCGATCTCATAGACATCCCAGCCCTGCTCGCGCTGTGTGAGCGCTACGACGCGCTGTTGTTGCTGGACGATGCCCACGGCTTTGGCGTGCTGGGCCCCCAGGGGCGCGGCAGCCTGGCAAAGGCGGGGCTGACGGGCCCCCACGCCTCGCGCCGCGTGCTGTACATGGCCACGCTGGGCAAGGCAGCGGGCGTGGCCGGCGCTTTTGTGGCCGGCGATGCAGCCCTCATCGAATGGCTGCTGCAAAAAACGCGCACCTACATCTTTGCCACCGCCGCGCCACCGCTGCTGGCGAGCGCACTGCGCCAAAGCCTGCAGCTCATGGAGGAAGCCGACGACCGGCGCGAGCACCTGGACGGACTCATCGCGCAACTGCGCCAAGGCCTGTCCACGCTGCCTGCATCGCTGGGCTGGCACCTGCTGCCGTCGCACACCCCCGTGCAGGCCCTGATCATCGGCAGCAACGAAGCGGCGCTGGCGGTGATGGAAGGCCTGCGCGCCAAAGGACTGTGGGTGCCTGCCATCCGCCCGCCCACCGTGCCAGCGGGCACGGCGCGGCTGCGCATTGCGCTGTCCGCCGCGCACACCACCGACGATGTGGCGCAACTGCTGGCCGCGCTGCATGCGCTGGCGACACCGTTGGTAAGTCGTTGACAAGCCGCAGTACCATGCACAGCCCAGGTGCCCTGCCAGTGCAGGCCCTCCCCAATTCTTCCAGCGAGACGATTCCATGCCCCACCTGACCATCGAATACTCGGCCAACCTGCCCCACTACCCCGAAGCCGAAACGTTGACGGCCCTGAACGCCGCCCTGTGCGCCCATCCCCAGGTGCAGGACGAGGCCGACCTGAAGACGCGCTTTGTCGTGGCCGACAGCTTCGAGATCGGCATCGCGCCCGCCAACCGCGCCTTTGTGCACGCACAGCTGCGCCTGCTGTCAGGCCGCACGCCCGAAGCCAAGAAGGAGCTGTCCGACCTTATTGCCGCGATGCTGCGCGAGCGCACCCCCAAGCCCCAGGGCGTGATGGTGCAATTGAGCGTGGAGATCGTCGATATGGACCGGGGCTCGTACGCCAAAGAGCGGCTCTGACGCTGCGCTCCTGCCCCCGCCTCAGGCCCCGTCGCCTGCGTTGCCGGTGATGGGCAGCACGATGCCCGTGATGTAGCTGGAGCAACACGGGGCCGTCAGGAACACGTAGGCGGGCGAGATCTCCTCGGGTGGCACCGGGCCGTCCAGACGCGTGGTGACGCCAACCTTTTCCAACTCTTCGGCCGGGCGCTCCGCCGGGATCAGCGGTGCCCACACCAGCCCTGGCGCCACCGCTTTCACGCGGATTCCCCGGTCGGCCAGTTGTGCGCCAGCACCTTGGTAAAGGCATGGATCGCACCCTTGGTGGCTGGGAGCGAAGGGGTCGGAGGCGGTCACGGCGGAATGTCTTTCTGCCGACAGGGGCTCCAGGTCAACCGGAGCCAAAAAAGGGGCGCCTGGGCTTCAAGGCCAGTGCGCCCACGGTGGTACGGACGGCGAGTTCAACAACCGGGCCGGAGCAGCACACACTGCCCCGGCCCGGCCGCGTCAGTAACTGCAACGGTCAGCCGGCATCCTTGGACTTGCCGGTATTGCCCTGGTTGCCGCCAGACGCAGTGCTGGATGCGCTCTGGGAGCCCGCGCCTTTTTGGTTCTGCTGGCCAGGCTGCTGCTGGCCCGAACTGCCGCTGGTGCGTGTGGATCGCCACTGGCTGAAGTCATCCGAGAACTTCTGGTAGCGCTCCTTGCGCCAGCTGTCGTAGTCGTCGTCCAGCATGCGCAGTTGCTCGTCGCGCCACTGCTGGTAGTCGGGATCGCGGTGGCCCCGGCTCTGCTGGGCGGGCGGTGCGTTGCGGGTGAAACCATAGGCGTTGCCGTAGCCACCCTGGCCGCGTTCATCATCGCGATAGGGCGAGGCAAAACGCCCTTCGTCATCGCGAAAGCCCTGGCTCTCGTACGGGGCGCCCCAGGCCTGGTGCTGACGGCCGGGGCCGTTGTCGTAGCCCGAGCGGCCCTGAGGCCCATACGCGCCAAAGCCCTCACGCCCGGTGCGTGGGTAGCCCTGCGATTCGCCACGGCTGCGGTTCAGGCCGTACTGGCCGTAACGTTCCTGGCCATAGCGTTCTTGCTCATAGCGGTCGCTGCGGTCATTGCGGTTCTCGAACTCCTGGCGGTAACCGCCAGGGCTGCTGCCGCGATGGTCTTCGCTGCCGTAGCCCTGGTGGTCACCGCGCTCGGTAAAGCGCATGTCGTCGGCATCGCGGCCCATGCCATGGCGGGAAAAGTTGCTGTCGTCGCTGTCTCGGTAGCCCATGGTGTTCTCCTTGCGGTCAATGGGAATATCAAAAATTGAAAGTGAATAGGAATGAAAGGGTGCGGCTGGCCACGTGCTGTTGTGGCCCGCCCGGTCTCAAGGCTGGCTCTTGTGCGAATCGCGGCTGCCTTGCTGCTTCTGGTCGCGGCCCTGCGCGTGTGTGTCGGCGTCATTGCGAGCGCCTTGCTGGCGGTGGGTGTTGCCGCCCGTGCTCTGCTCGGCCTGCTGCTGCCCGGCGGGCGACTGGCGCTGAGACGAAGGGATGTTGGGCTGGTTCTGCGGGTTGTTTTGAGACATGGTGGCTCCTGTCGAAGTGGTTGAACAAAGGGTGCACACAAAGCCTTCAAAGGCGTCTTGTGTGGGTTCATGTTCGAGGGGCACCGCAGCGCTTTTTGTAGGCCGTGTCCTATAGGCCTGTGGGCCAGGTGCGATGCGGTGTAAGCAAGCGCACAGCAGGTAGCGGGATGCAAAAGGGGGCATTTGCCAGACCGCAGCAACAGGCCTTGCCAGGCCGGTGCGGTCAGGCTGGGTGGGCGCCATGCACGCGCCTACAGCCCGGGCAAGCAGCGTCACATCCTGATGCACAGGATGCGCGTTGGAACGCTCGGCCCGCTGACTGAACGACCACCGAAGGCAACACACCCACGGCCTGATCCATTGCGCTGAACGGCCCCTGCGGCGGCCGCCAAACACCTGGGGGCGGGACGCCAACAGGGAGGTTGCGGGAGAAGGACTGGCTACGCGTCCAGCGTGGCGTCCAGCCAGCCGCGCAGGCTGTTGATGAACGCCCAGCCTTGCACGCGGGGGACGTCGGCCACGCGCAGCACGGCCTCCGCCACGTGGCCGTCCTGCAGTGCCACGGCGCGGCCCACGCCGGGCAGCAGGCCGCAGGACAGAGGCGGCGTCACCCAGCGCCCATCGACGAGCGCGGCGATGTTGCCGAAGGTGCCTTCGGTGATCTCGCCCGCCTCGTTCCACAGCACCGTGTCGAACACGCCGGGGGTGGTGGGTGCAAACGCCGCGTAGTGCGCGCGCCGCGTGGTCTTGTAGCGCACAAACTCGCTGTGTGCGGCCGCAAAGGGGCGCGGCGCCAGTTGCAGGCGCACAGGCACTGCCGTGGTCTGCAGCGCAAAGGCCTCGGCGCGGGCGCTGCCATCCGCCGCCAGCAGCAGGCGCACCCGCCAGTCGCCATCGCGGTGTTGCAGGGCGGCAATCTGCAGCTCCTGACGCACCGCATGGGCGTTGAACACAAAGCCGAAATGCGCGGCCGCCTCGCCCATGCGGCGCACATGCTGGTCGGCGTGCACGAATTTGCCGTGGTGCAAGCCCAGGGTTTCGAGCACCTCGAACGGAGCGCTGGCCCGCTCGACAAAGGCGCGCTTGTGGTGCCACTCGGACCATTCGGCGCCCGCCCCGGCACCCGAGGTGATGCCGCTGCCAATGCCGCAGGTGGCTTTGGCAACGCCGGCGGAGGCCTCCGCACCCGCACCCGTACCCACGCCACGCAGCACCACGGTGCGGATGGGCACATTGAACGTGGCCGCCACCGGGTGCAGGCCGTCCGGCCCCGTTGCCCCGCCAGGCCGCACCACACCCACCGCGCCGCAATACACACCGCGCGGCGCGGGCTCCAGCGCGCGGATCATCTGCATGGCGCGCACCTTGGGCGCCCCCGTGACGGAGCCACAAGGGAACAGCGCCGCAAAAACCTCTGTCAGCGTGGTGCCGGGCCGCGTGCGCGCCGTCACGTCCGAGGTCATCTGCCACACCGTGGGCAAGGCCTGCGTGGCAAACAGCGCAGGCACCTGCACGCTGTGCGGCAGCGCAATGCGCGACATGTCGTTGCGCAGCAGGTCCACGATCATCACGTTCTCGGCACGCTCCTTGGGCGCCGTGCGCAGGTGCTCGGCCTGCTGCGCGTCCTGCTCGGGGGTGGCGCCGCGCGGGGCCGTGCCCTTCATCGGGCGGGCCAGCAGGGTGCCGCCTTCAGGCGCGTCCAGCCAGTCAAAAAACAGCTCGGGCGACACCGACAGCACCTGCTCGTCACCCGCCTGCAGGTAGGCGGCATAGCCCCCGGGCTGCGCGCGCAACAGTGCAGCAAACAGGGCCTGCGGCGAGCCCTGAAGCGTGCCGCGAAAGGGCGCGGTGTAGTTGACCTGGTACAGCTCGCCCGCCGCGATGGCCTGCTGGATCTGCGCCAGTGCGGCGTCAAACGCCTCGCGCTCGGGGCTGTCGTCCCACACTACCTGCGCTGGGGTTGCCGCTGCGGCCGCATCCGCCGCGTCGTCGGTCCCGGGCTGGGGCGCGTCGTACACGGCGAACCAGGCCAGCGGGCCGTCGGCCGCATGGGTCTGCAATGCGGCATCGAAGGCCGGGGCGGCCTCGTAGCGCACATGGCCCACGCACCAGCGTCCTTGCTGTGCGGCGGCAAACACGGCGTCGAGCACACCGCGCACCTCGTACAGTGCCTGGGCCACCAGCACCTCGCGTGGGGCCTCGAAACGGTGGCGCAGGCGCGCGGCGCCTGCGCTCAGCGGCTGGGTGAAGTCAATGTGGCAACTAGAAGTCAAAGCAGGCGGAGGCGCTAGTGGATCATGCGCCTGTAGCTATCAAAACATGAGCAAACATCAACACGTCGTGCGCACTCAGGCAGCGCCCAGGTGGGGCAACAGTGCGCCGGTGGGCTGACCGTTCTTGAGCGCCGCCGTGAAGGCCAGCATGCGGTCAATCGGCTGGCGCGCACGCGGAATCAGTGCAGGGTCCACGTGCACAGCGTTCGCACCGGTCTCCAGCACGCGGGCCACATCGGCCAGGCCGTTCATCGCCATCCAAGGGCAGTGCGCGCAGCTTTTGCAAGTGGCGCTGTTGCCCGCCGTGGGGGCTTCGTAAAACATCTTGCCGGGGTTGAGCGTGCGCAGCTTGTGCATCATGCCGTTGTCGGTGGCCACGATGAACTCGGTGGCGTCCATCTCGCGCGCGGCCTTGAGGATGGCGCTGGTGGAGCCCACGGCGTCGGCCAGGGCCACCACGTCGGCGGGGCTCTCGGGGTGGACCAGCACCTTGGCATGCGGGTGCTGCTGCTTGAGCAGCTCCAGCTCCAGCGCCTTGAACTCGTCATGCACGATGCAGGCACCGTTCCAGAACACCATGTCGGCGCCCGTCTCACGCTGGATGTAGGCGCCCAGGTGGCGGTCGGGCGCCCACAGGATCTTCTGGCCTGCGGCCTTGAGGGCGCTCACGATGTCGAGCGCGCAACTGGAAGTCACCAGCCAGTCCGCGCGCGCCTTCACGGCCGCGCTGGTGTTGGCGTAGACGACCACAGTGCGGTCGGGGTGCTGGTCGCAGAACGCGCTGAATTCGTCGATGGGGCAGCCCAGGTCCAGAGAGCAGGTGGCGTCCAGGTCGGGCATGAGCACGGTCTTTTCCGGGCTCAGGATCTTGGCCGTTTCGCCCATGAACCGCACGCCGCTTACCACCAGGGTCTGCGCCGCGTGGTCGCGGCCAAAGCGGGCCATCTCCAGCGAGTCGCTCACCAGGCCTCCAGTTTCCTCGGCCAGGTCCTGCAGGTCCGGGTGCACGTAGTAGTGCGACACCATGACCGCATTCTTTTCCTTGAGCAGGCGACGGATCTTGTCCTTGAGCGCGGCACGCTCCGCCTGCGAAGGTTCGGGCGGCACACGCGCCCAGGCGTGTTTGGTGGAGCAGACGACGCCTTCCTCGGTATCGAGCGGCTGCTCGTACTCCACGTCGATGCGGTTCAGTACAGCGGTGGTCATGACAGCTCCTGCAGGCGCATCGAAAAGTCCGTGGCCTTCACGTCCTTGGTCAGCGTGCCGATGGAGATGCGGTCCACGCCGGTCTCGGCCAGTGCGCGCAGGCCGTCGAGCGTGACGCCGCCCGAGATCTCCAGAATCGCCCGGCCTGCATTGATGCGCACGGCTTCGCGCAGCATGGTCAGGGGCATGTTGTCCAGCAGCACCATCTTGGCGCCAGCCTCCAGCGCCTCGGCCAGTTGCTCCAGGGTTTCGACTTCGATCTCGATGAACTTGGCCTGAGACGCCACCCGCTCGGCCGCGCGCAGCACGGCGGTCACGCCTCCCGCAGCAGCAATGTGGTTCTCTTTGATCAGCACCGCATCGTGCAGGCCAATGCGGTGGTTGGTGCCGCCGCCCACGCGCACGGCGTACTTTTGCGCCAGGCGCAGGCCGGGAATGGTCTTGCGCGTATCCACGATGTGGGCACGGGTGCCAGCCACCACATCCACATAGGTGCGGGTCTTGGTGGCCACGGCCGACAGCAGTTGCAGGAAGTTGAGTGCCGTGCGCTCGGCGCTGAGCAGCGCGCGGGCATTGCCTTCAAGCTCCAGCACCACCTGGTCGGAGGCGCAGCGCTGGCCCTCGGCCACATGCCAGGTGATCTTCACCGTGGGGTCGAGCGCGCGCAGCGCGGCTTCGGCCCAGGGGGCGCCGCAGATCACGGCAGCTTCGCGCGCCAGGATGCGCGCACGGGCGCGGCGGGCGGGGTCGATCAGGCCGGCGGTGAGGTCGCCGGTGCCCACGTCTTCGGCCAGGGCGCGGGCCACATCGGCCTGGGCCAGGGCCTTCACTTCGGTATCGCTCATGGGGGTCTTTGCGGGGGAATGTGCGGAATATGTCGCAGCTGTCATGGGCCGCGAGCATACCGGGAACGCAAAGGCCACTGTGCCAGCGCTAGCCCCTGGGGCCCGCGCTGGAAACCAATAAGTACACCCAGTATTGGTCGCATAGACTCGCGGCAATTTTTTGGCTCCACCGCGCTATATGACCGCCACCAGCCCTGTTTCGGCCACGCCCTATGGCACGCTGCCGCCCGCATCGCCCCTGCCCCAGCGCCGCCCCGTGAGCCTGCCGCGTCTGGCGCAGATGCGCGCGGCGGACGAGAAGATCACCATGCTCACCGCCTACGACGCCACCTTTGCGGCCGTGGCCGATGCGGCGGGGGTGGAATGCATTCTGGTGGGCGACTCGCTGGGCATGGTGTGCCAGGGCCTGCCCAGCACGGTGGGAGTGACGCTGGACACCATGGCCCACCACACGGCCAGCGTGGCGCGCGGCCTGCACCGCGTGCAGGGCACGGCCTGGCTGGTGGCCGACCTGCCCTATGGCACCTACGCCGAAAGCCGCGAGCAGGCGCTGCGCAGCGCCTGCGTGCTGATGCAGGCGGGCGCGCACATGGTCAAGCTCGAAGGTGGTGGCTGGACGGCTCCGACCGTGGAATTCCTGGTGCAGCGTGGCGTGCCCGTGTGCGCCCACCTGGGCCTGACGCCGCAGACGGTGCACGCGCTGGGCGGCTACCGCGTGCAGGGCAAGACCGACGACGCCGCCCGCACCCTACGCAAAGAAGCGCATGAACTGCAGGACGCAGGCGCCGCCATGCTGGTGCTGGAGATGGTGCCCGCAGCGCTGGCCGCCGACATCACGGCCGAGCTGCCGCACTGCCACACCATCGGCATCGGCGCGGGCAACGGCACGGCTGGCCAGGTGCTGGTGTTGCACGACATGCTGGGCATGAACCTCGGGAAGATGCCGAAGTTCGTCCACAACTTCATGCAGGACGCGGGCAGCGTGCGCGGCGCCATGGAGGCGTATGTGCAGGCCGTGAAGCAAGGGCGTTTCCCGGACAACGCTGTACACGCCTGGTGAGCCCTTTTCCAATCTCCTTCTGCCCCCCCGACCCCATGCTGATTGCCCGCTCCGTTGCCGACCTGCGCCAGGCCCTGGCCCCCTATCGCCGCCCTGCCTTTGTGCCCACCATGGGCAACCTGCACGACGGGCACATCGCCCTGGTGCGCCAGGCCAAGCCCCTGGGCGATGTGATCGTGGCCAGCATCTTTGTGAACCGCCTGCAGTTTCTGCCGCACGAGGACTTTGACAGCTACCCGCGCACCTGGGAGGCCGACTGCGCCCAGCTGCAGGCCGCCGGTTGCGATGTGCTGTTTGCCCCGCACGAGACGGACCTGTACCCCGAGCCCCAGACCTTCAAGGTGCACCCTGACCCGGTGCTGGCCGACATGCTGGAAGGGCACTTTCGCCCCGGTTTTTTTGTGGGCGTGAGCACGGTGGTGATGAAGTTGTTTGCCTGCGTGCTGGGCCAGACCGGCGGCACGGCCGTGTTTGGCAAGAAGGACTACCAGCAGCTCATGGTGATCCGCCACATGGTGCAGCAGTTTGCGCTGCCCATTGACATCGTGGCGGGCGAAACCTGCCGCGCGGCCGACGGGCTGGCGTTGAGCTCGCGCAATGGCTACCTGAGCATCGAAGAACGGCAGGAGGCCGTGGCCCTGTCGCAGGCCCTGAAGCGACTGGCGCAGCAGTGGCTGGACGCCAGCGACCGCAGCGCGCTGGAGGCCCAGGCGCAAGACGCGCTGCGCGCGCGGGGCTGGGCGCCCGACTACCTCACGGTGCGCCGCCGGGCCGACCTGCTGCCCGCCACGGCCGACGATGCCGCGGGCACGCTGGTGGCGCTGGGTGCAGCGCGGCTGGGCAGCACGCGGTTGATTGACAACCTGGAGTTCTGATTAGCTACTATTTTCATAGCTGCTCAGGCATATTCCACTAGCGCTTGCAGCCAAAAACTCCTCAACCCCTTCAAATCCACCCGTTGCGGGCCAGCCACTGCACCAGCAAGCGGGTCACCACCTCGGGCTGCTCCATGGTCAGCATGTGGCCGCTGTCGGGCAGCAGGTGGTGTTCGGCGCCGGGCACCAGCGCCACGATCTCCGCAGAACATTCGGGCGGAGTGAGCTGGTCGGCCGCACCACACACCACCAGCACGGGGCAGGCCACCTGCGGCAGATGCACCCGCGCATCGGGCCGCTGGATCACGGCGCGGTTCTGGCGCACCAGGTGGTCGGGGCCCGCATCCAGCACAAAGTCCAGGTAGGCCTGCACCAGGCCCGCCTTGGCGGCGTTCGCGGGGTGAAAGGCCAGGGCCACGTTGGGCTCGATGACCTCGCGCATGCGGCCCTGTTCAAACAGCTCGATGGCGCCCTCGCGCAGGGCGCGCATGTCGGGCGTCTCGGGCCGCGCGGTGGTACCCAGCAGCGCCAGCCCTGCCACACGCTGCGGCGCCTGGCGCGCGGCCTCCATGGCGACCATGCCGCCCATCGACGCACCGGCCAGCACCAGCGGCCCCGCGTGTTGTGCCAGCAGGCGTGCGGCAAAGTCTTCGATGCGGTGCAGGTTCACATCCTGGTGGGCGGTGGCGACCTCGGGGCGCAGCGCGGCGGGCAGCAGCGGCAGCACGCCGCGCCACATGCGTTCATCGGCCGCGAGGCCGGGCAGGAGCAGAAGTTGGGGGGAATGGGACATGGGTGAATCAGGGCATCACCAAGTTGGTGCACGATAAGCCAAAGAGAGACAGCCCCAGCAGCGGGGCACGGACCGCACATTGTGAACAGCCGATGACCGCTTGTCACCGCCCCCGGAATAGTTGCCCGCGATGGCTCGGGACTTGCTAGCATGGCCTGCATATGCCCATCCACGC
>NZ_QAIM01000380.1:0-2346 GCF_003061035.1 Acidovorax sp. HMWF018 | reverse complement strand
ATGTCGTGCCAAAAGCACAGATGCAGCGCAGGGGGCAGGGTGCTGCTATCGATAATGCGGGCCTATGTCCTCTTCTGATCCGCGTTTGCCTGCGTCGTCCCGCGTTCCTGCTCCAGCACCCGTATCTGCACCCGCCGCGCCGCCAGCGCCGCTGCGCATCACGTTCCCCGAGTCGTTGCCGGTGTCGGGCAAGCGCGACGAGATCATGGAGGCCATCACCAAGCACCAGGTGATCATCGTGTGCGGTGAAACGGGGTCGGGCAAGACCACCCAGCTGCCCAAGATTGCGCTGGCGCTGGGCCGTGGCAAGTGCAATGCCAAGCCGGGACAGAAAGGGCAGCTGATTGGCCACACCCAGCCACGCCGCATTGCGGCCAGCAGCGTGGCCAAGCGCATTGCCGAAGAGCTGAACACGCCGCTGGGCGACGTGGTGGGCTTCAAGGTGCGGTTCCAGGACCGCCTCTCGCGCGATGCGTCCGTCAAGCTCATGACCGACGGCATCTTGCTGGCCGAGACGCAGACCGATCCGCTGCTCAAGGCCTACGACACCATCATCATCGACGAGGCGCACGAGCGCAGCCTCAACATCGACTTTCTGCTGGGCTACATCCGCCAGATCCTGCCGCGCCGGCCGGACCTGAAGGTCATCGTCACGTCGGCCACGATTGATGCGGACCGGTTTGCCAAACACTTTGAAAGCGCCAAGGGGCCGGCCCCGGTCATCATGGTGTCGGGCCGCACCTTTCCGGTGGAGCAGCGCTACCGCCCGTTTGAAGAGAGCCGCGACTACGGTCTGAACGAGGCCATTGCCGATGGCGTGGACGAGCTGTGGCAGGGGAATGCGGCGGGTGACATCCTGGTCTTTTTGCCCGGTGAACGCGAGATCCGCGAGGCTGCCGACCACCTGCGCAAGCACCTGTCGCACCAGCCCGTGATGCGCAACGCCGAGGTGCTGCCGCTGTTTGCGCGCCTCAGTCAGGCCGAGCAGGACCGCATCTTTGACGGCCATACGGGCCGCCGCATCGTGCTGGCGACCAACGTGGCCGAGACCTCGCTCACGGTGCCGGGCATCCGATACGTCATTGACGCAGGTACAGCGCGCGTCAAGCGCTATTCTTTCCGTAGCAAGGTGGAGCAGTTGCTGGTGGAGCCCATCAGCCAGGCCGCCGCCAACCAGCGCGCCGGCCGCTGTGGCCGGGTGGCCAACGGCATCTGCATCCGCCTGTATGACGAGGCGGACTTCAACAGCCGCCCGCGCTTTACCGACCCCGAAATTTTGCGCAGCTCGCTGGCCGGCGTCATCCTGCGCATGAAGTCGCTGCACCTGGGCGACGTCACGCAGTTTCCGTTCATCGAGGCCCCCTCGGGCCGCGCGATTGCTGACGGCTACCAGCTGCTGGCCGAGCTGGGCGCGGTGGACGACGCCAACGAACTCACGCCCATGGGGGTGGAGCTGTCGCGCCTCCCGCTGGACCCCCGCGTGGGCCGCATGATCATCGAGGCGCGCGACCGCAAGGCGCTGGACGAGGTGCTGATCATTGCCAGCGCCCTGAGCGTGCAGGACGTGCGCGACCGCCCTATGGAGGCACAGCAGCAGGCCGACCAGGCGCACGCCAAGTTCGACGACGACAAGAGCGAGTTCAGCGGCTACCTGAAGCTGTGGAAGTGGATCAACGAGGCCCGGGGCGGGGCGCCCAGCTTGCCGTCGGCCCGTGCGCAAAAAGCCATGGCCGCGCAGAAGGCGCCGTCGCAGGCGTACCTGCCCGTGGAGCGGCGCGGCGGCGCGCCTGCAGCGGCTGCTGTAGCAGCAATACCCGCCGCTCCAGCCGCCACCCACAAGCTCAGCAACCGCCAGTACGAGCAGTTGCTGCGCCAGAACTTCATCAGCATTCGCCGCCTGCGCGAGTGGCGCGACATCCACACCCAGTTGCTCACGGTGGTGACCGAGCACAAGTGGCAGATCAACACGCAGCCCGCCAGCTACGAGCAACTGCACCTGTCCATGCTGGCCGGGCTGCTGGGCAACGTCGGCTGCAAGAGCGACGAGGACGACTGGTACCTGGGGGCGCGGGGCATCAAGTTCTACAAGCACCCGGGCGCGCACCTGAACAAGAAACCCGGCCGCTGGATCATCGCGTCGGAGCTGGTCGAAACCACGCGCCTGTTTGGCCGGGGCATCGCTGCGATTGAGCCGCAGTGGCTGGAGCAGATCGGCGGCCACTTGCTGAAGAAGCAACTGCTGGACCCGCATTGGGAGAAAAAATCTGCCGAGGTCGTGGCGCTGGAGCGCGCCACGCTCTACGGCATCGTGGTCTACAACAACCGCCGCGTGAACTTCGGCAAGGT
>NZ_QAIM01000379.1:0-2036 GCF_003061035.1 Acidovorax sp. HMWF018 | reverse complement strand
CTTCGCCTTGGGCGGCTTGATCTGCTCCAGCACCTTCTTGCGCGCCTGCGGGCTCATCCGCTTGAGTGCCAGCATCGACTGCAGGACTGCTTTGCGGGATTGCGGGTTGGCTGGCAGTGGCAATGGCATCTTGAATATCCTCATCGGTGGCGCCCAGGGAGCGCAAAAATTCCTCGTCGCTCACATTGCTGGCAGCGTCGAAGTCGGGAATGTCGGTGTCGTCCTCGAAGTACCTGGCCACCACGGGGTCAGCATCGTGGTTGGCAAAGAACTGCTCATAGGCGGCCTGGTCGCGGGCGTCGGCTTCTTCCAGGCTGATAGAGCGCGGCTCGTTCGTCGGTTGCTCGGGCTGCACAGCCTGAACCGCTCCAGAATCAATAGCAGTGAGCGCAGCACCAGAAAGCGCCCCGCCCTGCTCCGCCGCCGCAGCAACGGCCTCGCGCACGGGGTCAGCAGCCGGAATGGGGGTCACATCGGTCACGTCACCGGAGGCGATGCGAGACAGGCGCGCATTGCGGTCAGCCGCAGTGATGGCCGTGCCGTCAGGGGCCACGCTGATGACTGGGGCCGGCAGCGCGAGCGGTGGGGCTGCGGGTGCAGGCTCAGCATCTGGTTGCTCAGATGTCGCGGCCACCTGATCCGTTTTCTGTTGCGCTGGTTTTCGGGAAGCTTCAATCGCACCCGTCCCGGCCCCCATCACGCCACCACCAATTCCACCCATCACGGCGGACAGCGCAGTGTCTTCAAGATTCTTGCTGGTGGTGGGATCCTTGAACGCGCCTATTTGCTCAATCACGTTCTGGGCCCCCTCGGTAGCGCCTTCTTTCAACGCACCTTTCCCAGCTTCCTTGAGGATGGAACCGGCTGCCCCTGTAGGCATGCCCTTGAGTACATTGAGCGCCTTCCCCATGCCAACGCGCTCCAACGCCGTGGCGGGAATTGCCGCAGCTAGGGCGCGCGTTTTATCTTCTTGGCCTCCCTCCTTCTGCTCTTGTCGGATACCACCGTATTCCTGGGTGAAGATTGGCAAAAGGCTTCCGGCAGCACCACCGATAGTTGCACCCACCGCAGCACCACCCGGACCAGCAAGGCCACCGAGCGCCCCGCCGATGCGCGCGCCGGCGAATCCGCCTGCTGCGGCAGCACCGATTTGTGGAGCGAACTGGCCAACCGCCTCCTTCACCGTCAGCCACGGTTTTTCCACCACATCGCTGAGACTGGTGACACCTGCAGGGTTACGATCAATGATCCCCTGCCCAGTCTCTTGCATCGCCTTGGTGACGACGTTCGGCCCCGTAACGTCCTCCAATGAGGTGGCAGCCGTCGTGAGCATTTGGCCGCCCGTGCGCTTGATCGTTGGGATCAAGCCAGGATCTGCCGGTCCTTCAGCATCCTCGTAGGAGAATCCGCCAGTCTTCTCCTTTGGAGCGGCTGGTTGAGAGGCGTCGTCGTATGAAAAGGGATTCTGTGCCATCCCCCCACTGTTCCCGCCACTGGCGCGGGTGTCGAACCCTAGTGGGGGGCTGCTAAAGTGGGTGCAGGAGGGGCAACGAAATGACTATTGTTGTAACGGTGAAAGTTACCGACGGCATGGTGATAGCGTCAGACAGCGCGACGACATTCATGGACCACAACGGTATACCGGTGAAGGTTTACAACAACGCGAACAAGGTATTCAACCTAGTAAAGGGCTTGCCTATCGGGTCGATGACTTTTGGGTCTGGCGCTGTTGGAACAGCTTCAATTGCAACGCTTTCCAAAGATCTTCGGATCCACTTCAGCAACACAGAAAGCCCCTACTACTTCGATCACGCAAGTTTCACGATTGAGGAGGTTGCTCAGAAAGCCCGCCAATTCTTTTTGGATCGCATGGCCGAGTCATACCCCAACGGCGTTGAGAACTATTACATGGGGTATCGAATTTGTGGGTACGGGACGCAAGACGCAATTGCACAAGGGTGGGAGTTCGCAGTTCGAGGAGATGGTTCAACGGAGCCTTCACGTTTCTACGAGCACGAACAGTACGGACCACGATG
>NZ_QAIM01000378.1:2022-21325 GCF_003061035.1 Acidovorax sp. HMWF018 | reverse complement strand
ACCGTCATAACAGGAGACCCTTGCATGTTCCCGAACCCCCACCCCTTCGCCGTGGCGCCCCGATGCCACCGTCACCCCCTGGCACGCGCAGGGCGATGGACCGCTGCCTGCACCCTGGGTGCTGTGGCAGCCCTGGCCCTGACCGCCTGCGGCGGCGGCCGCAGCGACGCCAATCCCCCGCTGGCCAGCAAGCCCCTGGCTGAGGCCTGCGCCGCCTACGCATCCACCGCCTTGCCCCATGGCGCCAAGGTCACCCGTACCGAGCTGCGCAAGGCCGAGGGCACGTTGCCCGACGTGTGCATCGTGCGCGGGCAGATCGTCTCGTCGCCCGAGTCCACCATCAACTGGGCGGTGGAGCTGCCCACGCTGGCCCAGTGGAACGGCAAGACGCTGACCATTGGCGGCGGCGGCTTCGACGGCTTCGTCCCCACCGACGACCCGTGGTACCAGCAGCTGGTGGGCCCGTCGGCCAACCCGTACGTGAAGATCAGCTCCGACTCCGGCCACCAGATCCGCGGCTTTGCCTGGGGCAAGAGCGACGTGGCGCTGCGCAACCACGCGTTCGACGCCAACCATTTCGTGCTGGAGGTGGGCACCACGATCGCCACCGAGTTCTATGGCAAGCGCCCCGTGCGGCGCTACCACATGGGCCATTCCAACGGCGGTCGGTCGGGGCTCATCTCCACGCAGAAGTACCCCAAGGACTACGACGGCGTGGTGGCCATGGAGCCCGCCATCAGCCAGCAGGCGCATCAGGTCAACCTGGGGCCCACGGTGCTGCGCCACATCTTCAAGAGCCGCGACAACTGGATGAGCCCCGCCAAGATCGCGCTGTATGCCAAGGCCGAGGTGGCGGCGTGTGATGGCCTCGATGGCCTGAAGGACGGCGTCATCGGCAACATCGAGGCGTGCAACTACGTGCCTACCGAGCTGCTGTGCCAGGGGGCGGACAACGACAGCTGTCTCACGGCCGGCCAGATCGAATCCATACGCCTCATCTACAGCGACCACAAGACACCCGTGACCCTGTCGCGCGGTGCCGTGGGCTACCCGCGCTATGGCCGGGGCGGGGCGTCCACCTCCGACTGGCAGTCGTACATGTTCGGCACCAGCTTTGACGCGCCCGATTCGTTCAACCACATGGCCGTGACGGAAGCCGCGCGCCTGGTGGAGGGCAACCCCAACGCCAACATCCTGAGCCACGACCCCACGCAGTACCAGGCGCAGTACGCGCGGCTGGCCGAGATGATCGATGGCACGGACCCCGACATCTCCGCCTTTGCCGACAACGGCGGCAAGCTGCTGATCTGGTACGGCCTGGGCGACACCTGCGTGTCGCTGTACCGCACGGCAGACTATTTCGACACGGTCAGGCAGCGCCTGGGCGCCAGCAAGGTGCAGGGCTTTGCGCGCATGGTCACCTCGCCCTCCAACGGGCATGACCTGGACGGCGCAGGCACCGAGCCGCGCTCCATTGACCTGCTCGCCGCCATGGACGCCTGGGTGGAAAAGGGAGCGGCGCCTGACAAGCTGGTCGCCACGAAGTTCGCCCCAGGCACCAGCACCCCCGTGGCCCAGCGCCCGGTGTGCGAGTACCCCAAGTTCCCGCGCTACAACGGCACGGGCGATCCGGCCAAGGCCGAGAGCTTTACCTGCTCTGCGACCTGAACGCGGTGCTGGATGCAAAAAGGCACGCCCCTGGGCGTGCCTTTTTTGTGTGTCCAGTCGTCAGGATGCCAGCGCGCGCATCTCTGCGATCAGGTCCGACTTGCCTTCGAAGCCGATGCCCGGCAGCGGCGGCAGCGTCACGTAGCCGTTCTCGACCTTCACGCCATCGGGGAAGCCACCGTAGGGCTGGAACAGGTCGGGGTAGCTCTCGTTGCCGCCCAGGCCCAGGCCTGCCGCGATCGCCAGCGACATCTGGTGGCCCCCGTGTGGAATGCAGCGGCTGGGGGACCAGCCGTATTCCTTGAGCATGTCGAGCGTGCGCAGGTACTCCACCAGGCCGTAGCTCAGCGCGCAGTCGAACTGCAGCCAGTCGCGGTCCTTGTGCATGCCGCCGTGGCGGATCAGGTTGCGCGCGTCCTGCATCGAGAACAGGTTCTCGCCCGTGGCCATCGGGCCCTTGTAAACCTCGCCCAGCTTCGCCTGCAGCTCGTAGTCCAGCGGGTCGCCCGCTTCTTCGTACCAGAACAGCGGGTACTGCGACAGCGCCTTGCCGTAGTCGATGGCGGTGGCCAGGTCGAAGCGGCCGTTGGCGTCCACCGCCAGTTGCTGGCCCGGGCCCAGGATCTTGAGCACCGACTCGATGCGCTCGCAGTCTTCGGCCAGCGTGGCACCGCCGATCTTCATCTTGACCACCGAGTAACCGCGCGCCAGGTAGCTTTCCATTTCCTTCTTGAGGCCATCGAGCCCCTTGCCGGGGTAGTAGTAGCCGCCAGCGGCGTAGACGAACACGCGCGGGTTGGGCGTGCCGTTGCCGTAGCGCTCGGCCAGCAGCTGGTACAGCGGCTTGCCTGCAATCTTGGCCGTGGCGTCCCACACGGCCATGTCGATGGTGCCCACGGCCACCGAGCGCTCGCCGTGGCCGCCGGGTTTTTCGTTGATCATCATGCGGGCCCAGACCTTGTGCGGGTCCAGGTTCTCGCCCGTCTCGTCCAGCAGGCTGGCCGGCTCAGCCTCCAGCACGCGGGGGATGAATCGGTCGCGCATCAGCGCGCCCTGGCCGTAGCGGCCGTTGGAGTTGAAGCCGTAGCCGATCACCGGCTTGCCATCGCGGATCACGTCGGTGACCACGGCCACGAGGCTCAGCGTCATCTTCGAGAAGTCGATGTAGGCATTGCGGATGTCCGACTTGATGGGACGGGTCGATTCGAGGATGTTGACGATCTTCATGGTGGTCGCGTTCGTTGGCAAAGTGGGAAAGGTGCGGGATCAAAAGGAAAGATCAGCGGGCGAGCGAAGAGCCCCCGCAGATCGCGATGTCCTGCCCCGTGATGGCGGCGGCAGATTCAGACAGAAGAAAGCCCACCAGTGCGGCAATCTCGGCAGGCTCGATCAGGCGGCCGATGGGCGGCAGGCGCGGTGCACTGCCCTGGCGGGCGGGGTCGTTCAGCATGCCGGTGGCGGTGGCTGCGGGCGAGACGACATTCACCGTCACGCCCTGCGCGGCCACCTCGGCGGCCCAGCTGCGCGCCAGTGCAATCAGCGCGGCCTTGGTCGCGGCGTACTGACCGCGCCCGGCCATGCCCTGCGCCACGCGGCTGCCAATGAACACCACGCGCCCCTGACCGCGCTGGGCCATGCCGGGCACGATGGCATCGGCCAGCCGGGTGGCGGCATCCACATGCAGGCGCCACATCAGCTCGCCGCCCGCATGGTCGAGCTGGCCCAGCGGCCCCACGCGCAGCACGCCGGCCGCATGGACCAGCGCGTCCACGCCGGGCAGTGCAGCGGTCACGCGGGCGATATCGGCACCATCGGCCAGGTTGACCGGTGTATGGGTGAACGAGGGGTGAACGACCGTCGGCTGGGCCACATCCAGGCCCGTCACGCGCCAGCCGACGGCCAGCAGCGACTCGACGATGCTGCGGCCTATGCCGCTGCTGCTGCCGGTGACGATGGCGTGGCGGGCATTACTCGACACGGATGTTCCCTTCGGTGACGATCTTCTGCGAGCGCTCCATGTCGCTGCGCTGGAACTTCGCAAAATCCTCCACGCTGCCCGGCGTGGTCAGCAGCCCTTGTTCCTTGAGCTTGGGCGTCATCTCGGCCAGGGCCTTGTTCACCTCGGTGTTCAGCCGCTGGGTGATGTCCGCCGGCAGCTTGGCCGGTCCCCACAGGCCATACCAGCTGTAGAACTCGTAGCCCGGAATCGTCTCGCCCACCGTGGGCACGTCGGGCAAGCTCGCTGCGCGCTGGGCGGAGGTGACGGCCACCACGCGCAGCATGCCGCTCTTGTGGTACTGCAGAGACCCCAGGATGGGGTCGATGAACCCGTCGATCTGCCCGCCGATCAGGTCCTGAAACGCAGGCGCCGTGCCCTTGTAGGGCACGATCAGGTAGTCGAGGTTGCCTGCGCGCTTGAGCAGTTCGGTCGAGAGGTGCCCGGCAGACCCGATGGAGCCCACGGCGAAGGTCATCTTGCCGGGGTTGGCTTTGGCGTAGGCCATCAGCGACTTGATGTCGGTGACCGGCAGGTTCTTGTTGATGGCCACCGACAACGGGGCCTTGGCCACCAGCGCCACGGGCGTGAAGTCCTTGACCACGCCGTAGGGCACGGACTTCATGGTCATGGGCGCTGTGGTGAAGGTGGATGCGTTGAACAGCAGCGTGTAGCCGTCGGCCGGGGCCTTGGCCACCACGTCGCCGCCAATCACGCCATTGCCGCCCGCCTTGTTCTCGACGATGAAGTTCTGGCCCATCTGGTCGCCCAGCTTTTGCGCGAGCATGCGGCCCACGGTGTCGAGCGTGCCGCCTGGCGGAAAGGGGATGACCATCCGGATGGGCTTGGTGGGGTAAGCCTGCGCAAAGCTGCTGGCCGCCATCGCGAGCGTGGCTACACCCAGGGCGGCGCGGATGAAAAGGTGGCGTTGCATGGTGTCTTGTCTCCTTGTCGGTTTTCTTGTGTGCAATGAGGCGCGGGGGACTCAAAATCCCCCGAGCCTCGCAGGGACCGCTCAGCGCTTGAGCAGGCCGGCCTGCTTCACCGCAGCGCGCAGCGCTTCGACTTCCTTGGCGTTGGGCGCCTCGGTCGGTGGGCGCACGGTGGCGTCGTCGATCACGCCTGCCAGGTACATGCCACCCTTCATGCGGGCGTGGGCCTCGCCAGTGGGCTCGCCGCCGCCATACACCGCGTCCTTCAGGGGCGTGATGACAGCCTGCACCGCCATGGCTTTCTTCAAGTCGCCGGCCTTCACCGCATTCCACAGATCGATGATGAGCTGGGGGATGAAGGTCGCAAAACCCACCAGCGCGCCGTCCACGCCCTGCACCATCGAGGCCAGCAGGTACTCGTCGTGGCAGGTCAGGATGGCCTTGGACGCGTCGGCCTCGCGGATCGCCTGGATGTCGCGGGCGTACTTGTTCATGTCGCGCTGGCCCACCTTGAAGGCCTGCAGGTAGGGCAACCGGGCCAGGTCGGCCAGCAGCTGCGACGAGTACGAGGCACGCGTCCAGGCCGGGTAGACGTGGCAGACCAGATCGGCGTTGGGCGCCGCCTTGTGGATGGCATCGAAGTACTGCAGTGCGTGGCCGGCCGTGAAGCCAAAGCGCAGCCAGTGGTGCGGGGGCATCACGTCCAGCGCCACAGCACCAGCCTCGACGGCAGCGCGGGCATGGTCGGCCGCGTCGGCCAGGCCTTCGCAGACGATGGACGAAATGACAGGCATGCGCCCCTTGAGTTCGTCGGCCACGATGCGGGTGACCTCGGCGCGTTCAGCCGGTGTGAGGGAGAACACCTCGCCGGTGTGGCCGTTGGTCATGACGGCCACCACGCCCTCGTGGCCCGCCAGCCAGGCGGCGAGCTTGCGCAGCGCGGGCTCGTCGATGCGGTGGTCGGGGGTGAAGGGGCACGAGATGGCGGGGATGATCCCGCGATAATTCGAGATGGCAGGCATGCTTTCTTGTCTCCGTTGGAAAAGCTGGTGAACAACGGGGTGGATCATTCCGCGCCATGCTGCAGCGGTCCAATACTCGAATCGCATACAACTATCTACCGATCCATCGCGGAGACACATGGGACCCGGCAACCGACCCCTGGACCTGGAATGGCTGGAGGATTTCCTCGCCCTGGCCGAGACGGGCAATTTCTCGCGTGCGGCCGAGGCCCGCGCCATTGCCCAGCCCGCCTTCAGCCGCCATATCCGCGCACTGGAAGACTGGGTGGGCGTGGAGCTGTTCGACCGCAGTGCCCATCCCGCGGCGCTCACGGCGGCAGGCCAGCGCTTTTTGCCGCTGCTCGAAACCATCCTGGCCAATCTGGAGGCCGCGCGCATCAAGGCCCGTGCTGCACATGACCTGGCGGCTGCCAGCCTGCGCTTTGCGGCCACGCACGTGCTCTCTCTCACGTTCTTTCCGCGCTGGCTGGTGGGCATGGAGGCACGCCTGCGGCTGGGGCCCATCCAGACCATGTCCGACAGCTCGCAGGCCTGCGAAGACCTGATGCTCCAGCGGCGTGTGCAGTTTGTGCTGTGCCATGGCCACGCCGAGGTGCCGGGGCGCCTGGACGAGGCGCAGTACCCCATGTGCCGCCTGGCGGACGACCGGCTGCTGCCAGTCAGTGCGCCGCAGCCCGGCGGCGCAGCAGGCCAGCCGTTGCATGCGCTGGGCCAGCAGGCCCCGGTGCCCGTGCTGGCCTACAGCGAGGCGTCGGGCCTGGGCCGCATCATGCGGGCCCGCATGCGCGGGGTGTTTGCTGACGGTGCTGACGGCCCGGTGGCGGTGGTGTTCACCGCGCACCACGCGGTGTTGCTCAAGACCCTTGCCCAGGAAGGGCGGGGTGTGGCCTGGCTGCCCGAAACCCTGATTGCCGAGGAGCTGCGCACCGGCACGCTGGTGGCCGCCGGGGGCGCCGACTGGAACGTGCCGGTGCAGATCCGCCTGTACCGCCAGCGCGCCGAGATGTCGCCGGTGGCGGAGTCGTTATGGGAACTGGCATTGGCACAGGTGGCGTCGCAGCCCTGAGCGCTTGCCGGTCCCCTGGGCGTCCGCCGATTCTCAAAGGCCCAGGTCGCTCAGCCCCGGATGGTCGTCCGGCCGGCGCCCCAGCGGCCAGAAGAACAGCCGATCTGCGGCCTGGATGGGGCGGTCGTTGATGCTGGCGTGGCGCACGACCATCAGGCCTGCGTCGTTGAACTCCCAGTTCTCGTTGCCGTAGCTGCGGTACCACTGGCCTGCGTCGTCATGCCATTCGTAGGCAAACCGCACGGCGATGCGGTGGCCGCTGAACGCCCACAGCTCCTTGATGAGGCGGTAGTCCAGTTCGCGTGCCCACTTGCGCTCCAGCAGCTGCCGGGCGGCCTCGCGGCCCGCGGGGAACTCGGCGCGGTTGCGCCAGCGCGTGTCCTCGGTGTAGGCCAGGGCCACGCGGGCAGGGTCGCGCGAGTTCCAGCCGTCTTCGGCCAGGCGCACTTTCTGGACGGCGGTGTGTTGGGTAAAGGGGGGCAAAGGCGGGCGTGTTTCCATGGGAACCTCGACGGTGAAGGGTTGATGTAGACAGGTCTGTCTACGTGCCATCATAAAGCCATGTAGACAGACTTGTCTACAATGAGCGAATGACCTTTGATCCGCTCCCCCCTGGCTGGCAAGACCTGCCCGCCCGAGACCGCCTGCTGCACACGGCGCACGCGCTGTTCTACCGGGATGGCATCCGCGCCACGGGCATCGACCGGGTGATTGCGGAGTCTGGCGTGACCAAGGTGACCTTCTACCGGCATTTCCCGAGCAAGAACGCGCTCATCTGTGCGTATCTGGAGTACCGGCATGCGGGCTGGATGGGCTGGTTCGCCGACGCGCTGCAGCGCCATGCGCACGCGCTGCCCACAGGGGCGGATCGCACGCCAGCATTGGCGCCCGCCCTGGCGGAATGGTTGGGCAGCAAGCACTTTCGGGGCTGTGCGTTCATCAACAGCGTGAGCGAGCTGGGAGACACCGTGCCGGAGGTGCTGGAGATTGCGCAGCGCCACAAGCGCGACATGACGGCGTTGCTGGCTGCCTTGTTGCCAGCGCCTTCCCACCGTGCGCAGGACGCGCAGGCGCTCGCCCTGGTGGTGGAGGGCGCCATCGTGCGTGCGCAGATGGGCGAACCCGTGGCCGCTGTGGTGGCCGCAGTGTCCCGCCTGACGGATGCGTTGGTGGCGGCGCCTCCTCAGCGCAAGGGGTGAGCCTGTCGGTCGATAGAAAAGATGGGAACGCTCCTGGTGGTCGACCGGGCGGTCAGTCCAGTCGCGCGCCTTGTGTGGCACCGTGGCGGGTGCGCTGGTCGTACTGCTTCTCGCGCGCCACGTGGTCCTGCAGCAGCCGGTGGCCCAAGGCGTTGGCTTCGCGCTCCAGCGTGGCGCAGTCGGACGCTGCGGGCATCTGGCGGATGGCCTGGTCAATGGCCTGCGCTGCGTCGCGCCCGATCTGCACATGGCCTTGCTCGTGGTGGGACAGCGCCTGCAAATAGCGGTCAAAAACCGCCTGCTGCGACGGGCTGGCGGCCTGCAGGTCGGGCAGCTGCACTTCGGTGCGCAGCCGGGTGTTGACTTCGGTGATCGCACAGCGGCCCGAGGCTTCGCGCCACCAGCGGAAGGTCCAGCGCACGTTCCAGCGGGTGTAGCCATGAAAGCGCTGTCCACCCACCGAAATGGGGGTTGCAGCATGCAGGGCCTCGCGCAGTGTCTCTCCGGGCTGGGCGCGCACCACGTAGGGCCGCTGGGTGCTTTCTTCCTCCACGGCCGCGTGTGCCCCGCCCGCAGACAGCAGCAAGGCCACCACCCACCCCAGACGCACGCAGGGTGGTGGCTCTGGCAACGCAGATGCGTTCAGTCGCCCCACGGCAGCATCAGCGTGAGCAGCGACAGCTGGTCGAACTCGGGCGCAAAGGCATCAATGATCTGCTGCGGCTCGGGGCACAGGGTGGTGTCGGTGATCACGCCAAACTGCACGCCGCCGCCGTAGCTGAGGATGGAGACCCCCAGGCCGATGTCACCCGACTGCGGTACCCAGAACATGCACTGCGTGACGCGTGCGCCGCACAGCGTGAGCTGCTCCTTGGGGCCGGGCACGTTGGTCATCACCGCCGTGGTCTTGCGGCCAAACAGGTTGAGCAGTGCGTCCTGCGCGGGCTTGATCATCAGGCCTGCCACGGCGAGCATGGCAAACGCCAGGATGGGCTGGGTGCTGCCCTTGAGCGCGTTCATGCGCTTGCGCACTTCGTACACGCGCTCGACTGGGTTGGCCACGCCAATCGGCAGCACCAGCGGCACCAGGCCAAAGCGGTTGCCCAGCTTCCAGGCCTCTTCCATGGGGCGCAGATTCACCGGGATCATCGCGCGGATCTCCTGGCCCGTGGGGTCGTCGCCCTGGCTGCGCAGGTAGCCGCCGATGGCGCCCGCCACACACGACAGCAGCACATCGTTGATGGAGCAGTTGAGCGCCTTGCCGATGGCCTTGACCTCTTCGAGCGGAATCGGCGGGCACCAGGCCACGCGCTTGGCGCTGCCGGGCTGGCCCTTCAGGCGCGTGGGCGAGTCGTCTGGCATCAGCGCCAATGCCGCCGCGTCGCTGACGAGTTGGTAGGCCACGCGGGCCATGTCCATGGTGCCGGTCAGCCCGTGGTGCATGGCCTTTTCCGGGTCGCCCAGCATCTGCAACGACTTGGCGGCGCTGTCGCCCGCCAGGTCCAGGGCCTTGACGGTGAGGCCGGTGAAGGGCTTGATGAGTGCGTCGGCGATCCAGTCCTCGGCGGTGGCGGCTTCCTTGTCTGCCCGCGCCTTGCGCTTGGGGGGTTCCGAGCCGCCATCGACCAGCGACATGGTCACCGAGATGAGTGCAATGCCGTCGGCAATGCAGTGGTGGATGCGTACGATGAGCGCGCTGCCCTTCGCGCCGTCATCACCCACAAAGTCTTCGATCAGGTGCATTTGCCACAGCGGGCGGCGTGTATCGAGCGGCTGCATGGCGAGTTCGCCCACGCGGTCCTGCAGTGCGCGCTGCATGCTGTGGCCTGTGCGGCGGGGCAGCTTTTCGCGCAGCACATGCGCAGCGATGTCGAAGTCGCGGTCCTCCACCCAGGTGGCGCCTGCGGCATCTTCCACCACCCGCTGGCGAAAGCGCGGGTACTGCAGCAGGCGCTGCTGTACGCGTTCGCACAAGGCCTCCCAGGTGATGCCGGGTGACAGGGTCCACACGCCGTTGATCATCATCAGGTTGCTGTGCGAATCCATGCGCAGCCAGGCGGTATCGACCTTGCTCATGCGTTCGCCCGACAGGCCCAGCATGCCGGTGGCCGCGCGGCGCACGTTCTTCTGCACCACGGTGGCGGCCTTGCGGGCTGCGGGGGGCAGGGCCTGGGCGGCCTTGCGTGCCACCTCAGGCGCCTGGTCGCGCATGGTGCGCAGGGGGCTCGTGCTGAGGCCGGGGGCGGCTTTGCGGGGGGCTGGAATGCGGGTCACCATCAGATGTACACCTATTGTTTGATTTTTGGGGGCTTGCCTCTATGGATTGAGCGGCCCCGGGCCGTGCTCAGCCCGTAAGATACAACGCAGCAAACCCTTGCCGACACCGTTCTTTCCCTCCCCCCACACATCCCAAGGAGCACACCGACATGGCCGACCTCAATGCCACCTTCGAAGCCGCCGTGGCCAATTCCAAGAACCTGAGCGAGCGTCCCGACAACGCCACGCTGCTCAAGATCTACGCGCTGTACAAGCAAGCCACCGCCGGCGACAACACCGAGAAGAAGCCCAGCTTCTCCGACATGGTGGGCCGTGCCAAGTGGGACGCCTGGGAAAAGCTCAAGGGCACGGGTGCCGACGAGGCCAAGCAACTGTATGTGGACCTGATCACCTCGCTGAGTTGATACGGCGGTGACCCCCCAAAGAAAAAGGCGACCTTGGTCGCCTTTTTCTTTGGGGGCAGAGGCGCCTAACGCTGGCCCCACCCCTTGGGCAGCCCGGCTTCCGGCGTCATGCCGTAGACCGGCTCGCCCGGCAGCCCCGCCTGCAGCGGCACGCGGGCGGCCATCAGGCGCTCCAGGTCCACCCCCGTGGCAATGCCCATGGCTTCGAACATGAACACCAGGTCTTCGGTCACCACGTTGCCCGACGCGCCCGGCGCATAGGGGCAGCCGCCCAGGCCGCCCAGCGACGCATCAAAGGTGCGCACCCCCACGTCGTAGGCCGCCAGGCAGTTGGCCAGCCCCAGCCCGCGGGTGTTGTGCATGTGGGCCGCACCGGCCTTGGCGCCCAGCTCGGCGCGCAGGCGCGTGAACAGGCGGCGCACCTGCGCCGGGTTGGCCATGCCGGTGGTGTCCGACAGGCCCACCTCGTCGGCGCCGGCCTCGGCGCACAGGCTCGCGAGCCAGATCACGTCGTCCTCGGGCACCTCGCCCTGCAGGGTGCAACCAAAGGCGGTGGACAACCCCACCTCCACCAGCATGCCGGGGGCCTGCGCGTCGCGCAGGTGGGCCACGGCGCGCACCTCCTCGACCATGGCCTCGCGCGTCCTGCGCACATTGGCCAGCGAATGGGCGGCGCTGGCCGACACCGGCAGTGTGACCTTGTGCACACCTGCCGCGAGGGCCGCCTCGGCGCCACGCAGGTTGGGGGCCAGCGCCATCACAGTGATGCCGGGGTGGGTGAGCGCGTGGCGCACCACCTCGGCCACATCGGCCATCTGGGGCAGCAGGCGGGCAGGCACGAACGAGCCCACTTCAATCTCGCGCAGCCCGGCGGCCACCAGGGCGTCGATCCAGCGCAGCTTGTCGGCCGTGGGCATGGTGGCTTTGACGGACTGCAGGCCATCGCGCGGGCCGACTTCGCTGATGAGTACTTGGGGTTGCGTCATGGTGCGGAATGTTGTCGGACGTGCGTGGAATGTGCCGGATGCGGGAGGATAGCGCCCCCATGCCCCCATGGCGCGGGGGCCGACGATTGTGCAAAGTGGCAATTTGTCCTGCCACACCGGCAAACCACCCCGCAACATGCGGCAGTTTGGGCAATTCCCATTGCTGCGTTGCTCCGGGACACTGCTTGTATCGCACCCGGAGACAAGCACCATGCCTTCCAAGAACCACTTTTCCACCCTCTACCTCAGTGCGCCCGATGTCATCGAGTTGGTGCAGCGCAAGGGCGTCGAGGCCTGCCTGCGCGGCATTGCCGACTACATCCTGGCCGACTTTCTGCGCTGGGGCGCGTTCGACAAATCCGCACGTGTGGCCAGCCACTCGCGCGACGGCGTGATCGAACTCATGCCCATTGCCGATGACCAGACCTATGCGTTCAAGTACGTCAACGGCCACCCCAAGAACACGCGCTGGGGCCTGCCTACGGTGATGGCGTTTGGCGTGCTGGCCGATGTGGCCACAGGCGCGCCGCTGCTGCTGAGCGAACTCACGCTCACCACCGCCCTGCGCACCGCCGCCATGTCGGCCGTGGCCGCCCGCGCCCTGGCGCGGCCTGGCAGCCGCACCATGGCGCTGATCGGCAACGGCGCCCAAAGCGAGTTCCAGGCACTGGCCTTCCACCACCTGCTGGGCATCACCACGCTGCGGCTGTTTGATACCGACCCGGCCGCCACCGCCAAGCTGCAGGCCAACCTGCAAGGCACAGGCCTGCGCACCGTGGCCTGCAACAGCACGGCCGAGGCCGTGCGCGGCGCCGACGTCGTGACCACGGTGACGGCTGACAAGACCAACGCCACCATCCTCACGCCCGGCATGCTGGCGCCCGGCATGCACATCAACGCCGTGGGGGGCGACTGCCCTGGCAAGACCGAGCTGCATGCCGACGTGCTGCGCCAGGCCCAGGTGTTTGTGGAATACGCCCCGCAGACGCGCATCGAAGGCGACATCCAGCAGCTGCCGGCCGACTTTGGGGTGACCGAGCTGTGGGAAGTGCTGGCAGGCCAACACACCGGCCGGGCCAGCGATGCCGCAATAACGGTGTTTGACTCCGTAGGCTTTGCGCTGGAGGACTTTTCTGCGCTGCGCTTCTTGCGCGATACGGCCGCCGAGCTGGGCATGGGCCAACCCATCGAACTCATCCCCCAGCTGTCAGACCCCAAGAACCTGTTTGGGCTGCTGCGCACGCACAACCCCCTGCTGCGCGCTGTGGCCTGACGCCTGTCCGGTCACCCGTTCTCAGTCCCTCCAGACCACGCTGCTGGCGGAGTCGGCGCGTGTGGTGCGGAAATGGTTGGCCGGGTGGGCCGGGTCCGCCATGCCAAAGGAGATGCCGCAGACGATGCTGCGGTCGTTGCCAATGCCCAGCACCTCGCGCAGCACGCCGGGGTAGGACGCGAGCGCCGCCTGTGCGATGGAGCCCACGCCCATACTGTGCGCGGCCAGCATGAAGTTGCTCACATACGCGCCACAGTCCACCGCACCATAGACGCCCAGTGCCTCGTCGCTGGTGACGATGGCCACATGCGGTGCGCCGAACATCGTGAAGTTCTGCGCCGCCTGGCGGGCCGAGGCTTCGCGGTCGCCCTTGGCAATGCCCAGGGCTTCGTACAGGCCCCAGCCGCATTCGCGCCGCCGTTCCTGGTACACGCCCCGGTATTCGCGGGGCCAGGGCAGGTCGGGGTTGGGGGCTGCGGTGGTCGTCATGTGCGACTGCAGTGCGCTGCGCAGGCGCTCCAGCGTGGCGCCGCTGGCTATGGTGAGCTGCCAGGGCTGCGCGTTGCACCACGATGCTGTGCGCTGCGCGGTGGCCAGGATGGCTTCGATGGTGCCGCGCGGCAACGGCTCGGGCAGAAAAGCGCGGCAGCTGTAGCGGGTGTGGAGCAGCGTGGAGAGGGTGTCAAACGCCGGGCTGTGGGCGGCGGTCTCGCTCGCGGTGGATGTCATGGCGGTGGCTAGGCCTTCTTGGCCTTGGCGGCAGGCTTGGCCGCTGCCTTGGGTGCCGGCTTGTCAGCATCCGCGTCTGCCGCCGCTTTCTTCTTGTCGGCCGCTGGCTTCTTGGCATTGGGGTGCGGTGCATTGAGCAGTGCATCCAGCTGTTCGCCAATTTCGGCCTCGATGCGGTCCTTGAACGCGCCGAACAGAAAGCCTAGCTGTGCCTTCATCTCGAACTGGTGGGCATCCACCAGCAGCGTGCCCTTGACGCCCGAGCGGGTGAAGGTGAGCAGGTCTTCCTTGTCCCCTTCTTCGTAGGTGCATTCCATGTCGAATTTTTCTTCGGCCTTTTCGGCCCAGGAGAAGGCGACCTTGCGGGCTTCCTTGAAGCCCAGATGGTGTTCGCGGTGGATATGAATGTCAGGCACCGGCTGTCTCCTTGAGGTGTTGGGGGTCAGGTAAAAGGGCGCGCAGTGTGTCGTGCCGCTCGGGCAGGGGCTGCTGCGTCAGTTGTCGTACGGCATCATAAAACCGGGGCCAGTTGCGCCCCTCGCGTTCAAACAAGGCCTCGAACGCGGGCACCAGTTCGTCGTAGGCGGCCTGGGCGGCAAAACTGGCGTTGTTGGCCTGGGCCACCCAGCGGTCGTAGCCTGCCACCTGGGCAGTGGTGGCCCGGGGGGGCGTCCCGCCGGGCGTGTCCAGCCAGCGTGCGCGCAGTGCGGCATAGTCGTCGCGAAATGCTTGCATTGCTTCTTTTTTCATAGCGCTCAAGGCATGATCTTCTAGCGCTTGAAGCTCCTTTTGCTCATAAATGGCCGCCAGGCGGGTGCGCGTGGCCCGGGTGAGCATGCGGAAGGCGCTGCGCCGCGCTTCGCTGGTGGCGTAGGCCTCGCGCGCGGCGGGGGTGGACTGCGTGGCCAGCCACCGCGCCACACCAATGCGCTCCACCGCCGTGGCAAAGGACTCGTTGAACAAGGTGTCGTTCTTGGCATAGACCACCTGGTGCGCCAGCTCGTGGAACAGCAGGCGCACAAAGTCTCCCTCAGGCCAGGCGATGAAGGTGGACAGCAGCGGGTCGCCGCCCGCCCAGTTCATGTAGCCCAGCGTGGAGTAGGCGGGCACGCCGTACACCTCCACCTCCAGGCCCTGTGCGGACAGCTCGGCGGCCTCGGCCTGTGCCGCAGCCTCGGTGAAATAGCCCCGGTAGCCGATGCAGCCCGTGACCGGAAAGCACCAGGTGTGCAGCGTCAGCGAAAAGGGCGGCGCGGCGACCACGTTCCACACGGCGGCGGGGCGCTTCAGGTCGGCATAGCGGCGGTAGCTGGCGTTGTCGGGCAGGCCGAGTTCCGCGACTGCAAAAGCCCGCGCACGTTGCGCCAGCTGCAGCCGCTCGCGCAGGGCGGGCGAGATGTCCTTGCGCGCCACCCAGTCGTCAATCGGTTCTGCGGCATGCATGATCTGCATGTGCCCGCGCAGCGACTGCCAGTAGTAGCCCAGCGCGTTGGAGGGACCGGTGGTGCTGGCGCAGCCGGCCAGCACCAGGCAAAACATCAGGCTGAAAGTGGCCCGCAGGCGGGAAAGTGGCTGGCGCATGCAGCGCAGTTTATGGGCAGATTGAACCCTTTGCGTTCGCCCTGTCAGCAGCCTGGCTGTGGTGGTTTCTAGAATGCCGCGCATGACCCCTTTGACCGCTCCCGATCCTGCTCGCCCACCTGCGCTGGCCGACGGCCTGTTCGCTGACGAGGCCGGTTGCCCGCGCTGCACCTGGTGCCAGTCCACGCCGCTTTACCGCCACTACCACGACACCGAGTGGGGCTTTCCGGTGGCCGACGACCGCCGGCTGTTCGAGAAGATCTGCCTGGAGGGTTTTCAATCGGGCCTGAGCTGGCTCACCATCCTGAACAAGCGCGAGGGCTTTCGCGCCGCGTTCGCGAATTTCGACGCCGAGCAGATGGCGGCCTTCGGCCCGGCCGAGGTCGAGCGCCTGGTGCAGGACGCGGCCATCGTGCGCCACCGCGGCAAGATCGAGTCCACCATCAACAATGCGCACCGCGTGCTGGAGCTGCGGCGCGAGTTTGGTTCGCTCGCGCACTACGCTTGGCGCTACGAGCCCGCTGCCACCGACCGGCCCGAGCGCCTCACGCGCGAGGTGGCGCGCACCCTGTCCACGTCGCCCGCGTCGATTGCCATGTCCAAGGACCTCAAGAAACGTGGCTGGAGTTTTGTGGGCCCCACCACGGTGTACGCCTTCATGCAGGCGATGGGGCTGGTCAATGACCACCTGGAAGGCTGCCACTCGCGCCCCGCAGCGCTCGCTGCGCGCAAGGCGTTTGTGGTGCCGCGCGGTTGATCATTCAGGCCCGCGCCACGGGACGCAGCAGCCACAGCGCTCCCAACGCGGCCAGCCCCAGCATTGTGGTGAGCCACAGGGCCGCTGCCCCGGCGCGGTCCAGCAGCATGCCAAACAGCACCGGCGCAAATGCCTGCGCTACGCGGGCGGGCACCATCATCAGGCCCTGGCGCGCGCCGTAGCCTGCTGGCCCAAACAGCACCAGTGGCAGCGTGCCCTTGGCAATGGTCAGGATGCCGTTGCCTGCCCCGTGCAGCACGGTGAACACCGCTGCCGCAGGCCCGCCCAGTACCATCAGCAGGCCCGCGCCCACAGGGTGTGCGGCGGCAGCCAGCTGGGCCGATAGCAGCGGGTGCAGGCGGCGCAGAAAACCAAACTCCAGCAGGCGTGCCGCCACCTGCGCCGGGCCCACCAGCGCGGCCAGTGCCACTGCCGCCTGCAGCGACGTACCACTGGCCTGCAGCAGGCGCGGCAGGTGGGCTGCCATGGCGGTGCTGGCGAACCAGGTGACCGCAAACACAAAGGACAGCAGCACGGTGGTGCGCAGCGGGTGGGCTGGAGTGGGCGGGGCGGATACGGCCGGTTCTGTGGTGGGCGCTGCGATGGCGTCCGTCGATGGTTCGGTGGCCTTTTCTGCGGCGTCGGCGCGCGGCAGCCAGCCATTGAGCGGCACGCCCACCAGCAAGTGCAATGCGGCCCAGCCCGCGCACGCGCCGCGCCAACCCCACTGCACCTCCATCCAGGCCGACAGCGGCCAGCCCACGGTGCTGGCAAACCCCGCGATCAGCGTGATGCCGGTGATGGCGCTGCGCGCGCCCTGGCCGTACAGCCGCACCAGCGTGGCAAACGCCGCCTCGTACAGGCCCGACCCCATGGCCACGCCCATCAACACCCACGCGGCAAACAGGCCCACCGGGCCTTGCGCCAGGGCCATGCCCACCAGAGCAGCTGCAAACAACAGGTTGGTGCCCACCAGCACCGGGCGGCCGCCATGGCGGTCGATGGCCCGGCCCGCGAAAGGCCCGAGCAGCGCCGACACGATGAGCGCCACGGAAAACGCCGCGAACACCGTGGGGGTGGCCACACCCAGGTCGCGCGCCATGGGCGCGGCCAGCATGGCAGGCAGGTAGTAGGACGAGGCCCAGGCCAGCGTCTGGGCCGTGCCCAGGCGCGCCACGGTCCAGCGTTGCGAGGCGGCGCTCATGCCGCGCGGTGGGCCATGGTGGGGGCGCGCGAGGTTGCCTCAGACACGCTGGCCCTGCGCGTTGATGACGACTTCGCCATCTTCCTTGGTGAAGGCGCTCTGCTGGGGGGCGGGCAGGATGTCGAGCACCTTCTCGGACGGGCGGCACAGCCGCGTGCCCAGGGGCGTGACCACGATGGGGCGGTTGATGAGGATGGGGTGCTGCAGCATCGCGTCGATGAGCTGCGCGTCGGTGACGCCCGGTGCGTCCAGTTGCAGCTCGGTGAAGATCGCCTCCTTGGTGCGCACGGCGTTGATCACCGGCTCGCCGGTCGCTGCAATCACCGCTACCAGCGTGGCACGGTCGGACGGGGTCTTGAGGTATTCGATGACCTCGGGCTCCACGCCGCTGTTGCGGATCATGGCGAGGGTGTTGCGGGACGTGCCGCACTTGGGGTTGTGATAAATCGTGATGGCGGTCATGGCGTGCTGGAAAGTACGGAAACAATGGGCGAAAGTTTGCCACTGCGCTGGGGCCAACCCGGCAAATTTTCCAAAGCATTCAGCAGCCGCAGGCCCGCATCGCCCAGCGCTCCGTCGTTGTGCACCTCCAGGCTGGCCGCGCCCGGCGGCGGGCTGTAGGCCAGCGCGCGCTGCACGCGGGCCTCCACCTCTTCGCGCGTCTCGCGGCCCCGCGCCTGCAGACGTTCGCGCAGCACCTGCGGGCTGGCAGTGATGTGCACAGCCACCAGGTCCGGGAAGCGCGCCAGGGCCTCGGGCAGGTAGGCGCGCGAGCCATTGAGCAGCACCCAGTGACCCTGCGCCAGCGGCGCCAGTTGCGCATGCCGCACGCCGTAACCCAGGCCGTTGGCCTGCCAGTGCAGGGCAAAGGCGTGGTCGCTGCACAGCGCAAAAAACGTTTGGGGCGAAACGCTTTCATGCACTTCGCCGGCAGACGTCGCGGCACGGCTGATGGTGCGCTGCGCCCAGTGCACGGGGCACGGGGTGGGCAGGTGTGTCCGTAACCAGTTCAGCAGGCTGTCCTTACCCGCACCCGAGGGGCCCATGCAGTAAATCAGTCTGCCGGTGGTCATGCGCCCATCTCCAGGTGGTCCAGCAGCACAAAGTCCGCGCCGGGCGCAGGCTCTGCGAACAAGGCCAGGCTGTTGAACTTCAGGGTCGGCAGGTCCGAGAAGAACTCCTGCGCGGCCTCGAACACCAGCGCCTGCGTTGGCGGGTCCACCTGCGCCAGACTGCCGGTGAGCGACATGTGAAAGCGGAACTCGTCCAGCACAAAGGGGTAGCCCCATTGCTGCAGCAGCGCGTCCTGCCGGGCAGTGAGCCCCGCCGAGCGGCGCCGGGCGAGGTCGGCGTCGGACAAGGGTGCGGCCAAGGGCTGCAGCGCCGTCACGCAGGTGGCGGCGGTCTCCTGGATCTGCGCATTGGCGGGGTGCAACGCCGGGGGCACCAGTGCCAGAAAGTCGTCGATGCGTTGCACCTGCAGGGGCGGCAGCACAAAGGGTTGCAGCCCGCGCGCCACGGACTGCACGGCCTGGTGCAGCGTGATCCAGTCGGTGCCGGGCGCCAGTGCAAACGGCGCCTTGAGCGTGGCGTGCCAGCCGTAGCGGCGGGGCGCTGCGGTCAGGCGGTGCAGGTCGTCCGCCGCCACGCCGTCGATGGCGAGCTGCTGCAGCGGCTGCAGCAGCGCAGCGCAGCGCCCCAGCCAGTGGCTGCCGGCGAGCCAGCCCAGGCTGCCCGGGTTGGGTGCGAAATAGACCGCATAGCGGTGGTGGGTGGGGGACATGTCAGGCGTGTTCATCGTGGTCAATGGTCAGTTTCACGCGGTCGCCCGCAAACCAGGCGCGCGCCCATTCGATGGGCGTGCCTGCCAGGTCCACGTTCAGGCTCTCTACCTGCAGCACGGGGCGTGAGGTGGGCTGGCGCAACTGGGCGGCCACTTCGGCGCTCGGCAGCTCGGCGGTGATGCGGCTTTCGCGGCGCGTGTAGTCGGCCACGCCGTGGGCGGTGAAGCCTGCGGTGATGGAGCCCGTTTCGCGCACCACGGCCGCCAGGTTTTCGAAGCGGGGCAGGGGAAAGTAGCGCTCGCTGATGTGCAGGGGCTGGCCCTCGGCGTCGCCCCGCACGCGCAGCGCCAGCAGCGGGCTGCGTGCAGGCACTTGCAGCGCCTTGGCCAGCGCCGCCGTGGCGCGCGTGGTCTGGGCCTGCAGCA
>NZ_QAIM01000378.1:0-2011 GCF_003061035.1 Acidovorax sp. HMWF018 | reverse complement strand
TCCACCGCAAAGTCTTCCACATAGGTGCCGCTGCCCTGCGTGATGCGCACCAGCCCCTGGCTGCACAGGCTGGCGAGCGAACGGCGGATGGTGTGGTGGTTCACGCCGAACTGCTCGGCCAGCGCGTGCTCCGAGGGCAGTCGCTGGCCCGGCGGATAAACGCCGCTGCCGATGGCCTCGGCCAGCTCGGTGGCTATGCGCGTCCAGAAGCTGTCGCGCGCAGGGCGCAGTGGTGGTGCTTGCGGGACCTGTAGCGGGGTCGTGAGAGAGGTGGTGCTGGCTGTCATGAAACCTACATGCGCGCTCTTTAAGCTGGCGCCAGTTGTTCAATTTGTCTATACAACTTTCAGGGTACCACTTCCATGTTTCAAGCCTTTGACAACCCGGGGCCGGGCCGCCCCCTGGGCCGCGCGCAGTGGATGGCGCTGCTGGCCCGGGCGCCGCTGGGGCTGCTCGAATCTGCGTTGCACGAGCAAGCCACGCGCCCCGCGCGCTGGCTGCGTGCACCAGAGACCGGCCTGATGATGGTGCAGGGCCGCGCCGGTGGCACGGGCGAGCGCTTCAACCTGGGCGAGGTCACCGTCACCCGCTGCGCGCTGCGCGTGGCCGACGCATCTAACGCTGCCGAGGCCACTGTGGGCGTGGCCTACGTGCTGGGCCGGTCGCACCGCCAGGTGCAGCTGGCGGCCCTGGCCGATGCGCTACTGCAAGACCCTGTTCAGCAACCGGTGCTGGACGCACAACTGCTCGAACCCATCCGCAACCACCTGCGCAATACGCAGGCCGAGCGCCAGGCGCGGGCTGCCAGCACCAAGGTGAACTTCTTTACCGTGGCGCGCGAGAGCGATGCCGACAACGACGAGGACACCGAATGAGCACGACCCCCTTGGCATCGCTGGGTGCCGGATTCTCGAATGAAGCCTTTGGCAGCCAGGCGGTGTTCCGCGCGGTGCTGCAGGCGCTGTCGCACCCCGGCCGCACGGTGGCGGTAGAACACGACGCCCAGACGCTCGCCGTGGGGCATGCCGCATCGGCTGCCGTGCTGCTGGCGCTGCTCGACAGCGACTGCACCTTGTGGCTCTCGCCCAAGCTGGCAGCCAGTGATGCCGGTGCCTGGCTGCGCTTTCACACAGGCTGCACCTTGGTGACCGATCCGGTGCAGGCCCGCTTTGTGTGGGTGGCGCAGGGCGACGAATGGCCAGCGCTTGGCAGCCTGGCCTTGGGCACCGACGTCTACCCGGACCAATCGGCCACCTGCGTGGTCGATGTACCGCGCGCCACCGCCACCACGGCGGACGCCATCAATGCGTGGCAATTGCGCGGTCCGGGAATTCAGGAGATGGCGGCCTTGCAGGTGGACGGCTTGCCCGACGACTTCGAGACCCAGTGGGCGGCCAATCACGCAATGTTCCCGCGCGGTGTGGACTTGTTGCTGGGCACCCCAGACCACATCGTGGGTCTGCCACGGACCACGCGGGCAACACGCGGTGCCACTGCCCTTCAGGAGGCCTGAGCATGTACGTAGCCGTCAAAGGCGGAGAAGCCGCCATTCTCAACAGCTACCAGCTGCTGGCCCGCCAGCGCCGGGGCGATGCCGCACAGCCCGAACTCTCGGTGACGCAGATCCGCCAGCAGCTCAAGCTGGCCGTGGACCGGGTGATGACCGAGGGCTCTGTGTACGACCCCGAACTGGCGGCCCTTGCCATCAAGCAGGCTGCAGGCGACCTCGTGGAAGCCATCTTTTTGCTGCGCGCCTACCGCGCCACGCTGCCGCGCCTAGGCACCACCTGCCCGCTGGACACCAGCCGCATGGCGCTGGACCGGCGCATCTCCGCCACCTTCAAGGACCTGCCCGGCGGGCAGATGCTGGGTCCCACCTACGACTACACGCAGCGCCTGCTCGATTTCAAGCTGCTGGCCGAAGGCACGGTGGCGCCGCCTGCCGCTGCGGCAGCTGCGGTGCCACCCGGCCCCACGCCGCGCGTAGTGGACCTGCTCAACCAGGAAGGCT
>NZ_QAIM01000377.1:515-8377 GCF_003061035.1 Acidovorax sp. HMWF018 | reverse complement strand
ATGTGCCCCTGCCCGAGGCAGTGACGGTGGCAGAGCGCTGCATGGCCAGCCTGCGCGAGGCGGCCCTGGCCCACCCCCGCTCCCCCACGGCGCCCTACATCACGCTCAGCATGGGCATTGCCAGCCTGGTGCCACGCCCCGGCGCCAGTTCTGACACACTTGTGCACGCGGCCGATGCGGCTCTGTACCGCGCCAAGTACGGCGGCCGCAACCGCTTCGAGGTCTTCACGCCTGCGCAGTGACGGTGTTGCCAGCGGGGGTGGCGACGGCCTGAGCAGGTCCGCGCCGGGCCTTCCGGTTTTTGCACGCTTCACCTTCTTTGCAGGACGACGCTGATGAACATTTTGCTCACCGGCTCCACCGGTTTTGTGGGCCGCACCGTGGCTGCCGCACTCACCCGTGCAGGACACCAGGTGCACGGCGGCGTATCACCCCGGCACCGGTCACCCGGCGCCTTGCAGGTGCCCATGGACTTTGCGCGCGACACCTCGGCCCAGGCCTGGCTGCCGCGTCTGGCGGGTATCGATGCCGTGGTGAATGCTGTGGGGGTGCTGCGCGACAGCCGTGCGCGCCCCATCGACGCCGTGCACCAGCACACGCCCGTCGCGCTGTTTGATGCCTGCGCCCAGGTGGGTGTGCGGCGCGTGGTGCATGTCTCGGCCTTGGGCATTGAAGGCAGTGCCACCCGCTATGCCACCACCAAGCGCGCTGCAGACACGCACCTGCTGGCGTTGGCCCAACAAGGGGCATTGCACCCCGCCATCCTGCGCCCCAGTGTGGTGTTTGGCAAAGGCGGTGACAGCAGCGCGCTGTTCATGAACCTGGCGCGCCTGCAGGTGGCGCTGTTCCCCGGCCCCATGCTCACGGCGCGGGTGCAGCCCGTGTCGGTGCACGATCTGGCCGCCGCCATCGTTGCACTGCTGGGGCCCGCCATCTCCACCCAGGGTATCGTCGAGTGCGCTGGGCCGGAGGCCCTGACCATGGGCGATTTCATTGCCAGCCTGCGCCAGCAACTGGGCCATGGCAAAGCCCATGTGCTGCGCCTTCCCGTCCCGCTCACCCAGCTGAGCGCTCGCCTCGGCGACGCAGTGCCCAGCGTGCCTTGGTGCACCGAAACCCTCACCATGCTGGGCAGCGACAACGTGGGCAACCCTGCGGTGTTCGAGCAGCTGCTGGGCCGCAAGGCGGTGCACTACAGCCAGCTGGTGGCGACCTCCTGGCGCTGACGCGTACCGTCTGTGCCCTCGTCACTGGGGCACGAAGTCCGACGGATACCGCAGCGAATCCACCAGCAGGTGCGACATGCGCATGCCCAGATTGATGCCATGTGGAGGAATGGGCTGGGTGAACCACTTGTCGTACAGGCGGTGCAGCTCCCGCGTCTGAATGAGCCGCCGCAGCTCCGCATCGACCACTGCCTTGAGCGCAGGGTCGTTGCGCTCGAACGCCACCGCATAGGGCTCGATGGTCATGGGCTTGCCAATCACCTTCAGGTCTTGCGGGCGGGCATGGCTGGCACGCAGGCCATAGAGCAGCACATCGTCCATCGCAAAGCCGTCCACCCTGCCATCCACCACCCAGCCAAAGCCCTCGGCATGGTCGCGGGCGGGCTCGATCCGCAGGCGCACTGATTTGTTGGCAGCCTCGCGCGCCAGCGAATCGATGTTGGTGGTGCCCACCGTCGAAGCCACTGTCTTGCCGTCCAGGTCTTCGATACGCTCGAAGGGGCGCTGGCTTTGCACCACGATGCGTGATGACGCAATGAAGTGCGCAATGGTGAAAGCCACCCGCTGCCTGCGCGCAGCCGTGTTGGTGGTGGAGCCGCATTCCAGGTCCACATCGCCGCGCTCGATGGCCTCAAAGCGGTTGCCCGACGTGACCTGACGGTAGTCCACCCGCAGATCGCGCCGCTGCAGATGGCGACCGATGGCCTGTGCGATCTGCAGGCACACGTCCACGCTGTAGCCCACGGGCACCCCATTGGCCACATAGGACATCGGCAGAGAAGATTCGCGGTGGCCGATGACCACTCTTCCCGTGGCCTGGATGCGCTGCAGCGTCTGGCCCGGAGGCTCCGCTGTGCGCGCCAAGGCGGTGCTTGGCACTTCCGTCTTCGCAGAGGTCGATAGGCCCGCAGCGGTCCCCGTGTTCTGCGCGATGACCCCCGCCGTCGCACACGCAGCGCAGGCAGCAGCCAGCGCACGCACCATCCCAAACCTCGCGGGATTCGCTTCACATGTCATGGCTTGCCTCTTCGAAGTTTTCGTGATGCCACCTGGGCAATGGCCTGTGCGCTGGCTGGCGTACCGGGGCGCAGCGGCACCAGGGCTCTACAGCGCTATACCGCAGCCCGCGAAGCTGAAGACCCAGTGGGGGGCGGGGCTTCCATGCCCGTGTTTCCGTACGCATGCCGCGCCAAGGCAGCCGCCAGCACCATGGACGGGTTGACCAGCGTCAGCCCCTCCAGCCGGGGGTGCTCTGACAGTGCGAGTGGAATTTCTGTGCAGCCCATGATGAGCGTGGAGACCCCATAGCGCTGCTGCAGCACCAGCGACACGGACTCGAACCGCTGGCGGGCTAGCGCGTAGTTGCCGGCCTTCACGCCGTCGTAGATGCCCTGCATCAGCTGGTCGCGCTCACGGGGTTCGGGCACAAAGCAGTCGATGTCGCGGTGCTCCAGCTCGCGCTGGTACAAGCCCGCCTCGTAGGCACCCTGCGTGGCCAGCAGGCCCACGCCATGCACCTTGTGCAGCGCCAGGTCTGCAGCGACCTCTTGCACACCATGCAGCACCATCAACTGCGGAAAGCGCTGCTGCAGCAGGCCATGCCAGGCATGCGCCGTGTTGCACGCAATGGCCACCACGCGCGCGCCCAGGGCCGCCAGGCGGCCCGTGGCCTGCAGCATCGGGTCTGCAGGCTGGTGGGCCCCGGGGCGGGTGTCGTGCAAGGCCGCCGTGCGGTCGGGAATGGGCACCTGCGCCAGCCAATGCTCAGGGTAAGCCTGGTCGTGCACAGGGATGCCCAGCGCCGCCATGCGGTCAGTGCAGGCCTGCACAAACAGGCGCACAAAGTCGGCACCCGCAGCAGGCCCCATGCCCCCCAGAATGCCCACCACCTGCGGGGCCGGAGGGTGCGGGGTGGACGGCAACATGCTCACACCCATCACAGCGCAGGCTTGTCGCTCTGGGCCACCAGGTTGTCGCGCAGCTCCTTGCTCATGGGCAGGTTGAGGTTCTGGCCGCGCGGGGGCACTGGCGACATGAACCACTTGGTGTAGAGCTTGTCGAACTCGCCCGACTTCATCATCCCGCCGATCACGCCGTTGACCAGCGTCTGGAACTGCGGGTCGTCCTTGCGCAGCATGCAGGCATAGGGTTCGACCTGCAGCGAGTCGCCCACCACCACCCAGTCGGCCGGGTTGCGCGTGTTGCCCATCAGTCCAAACAGCAGGATGTCGTCCATGGCGAAGGCCTCTGCACGGCCGGTGTCCACCAACAGCAGCGAGTCCTCGTGGTCTTTGCCCAGCACGATGTCCATGTCCAGGTTGTTGTCGCGGTTGTACTTGCGGATCACCTGCGCGTTGGTGGTGCCTGAGGTGCTGGCCACTTTTTTCTTGGCGAGGTCGGCGTAGTTCTTGACGCCCGAGGCCTTCTTGGTCAGCAGCCGGGTGCCGGTGTAGAAATAGTTGATGGCAAATTGCACGTCCTTGCCGCGCGCCGTGTTGTTGGTGGTCGATCCGCACTCGAGGTCCACGGTGCCGTTGGTCAACAGCGGAATGCGGTTTTGCGAAGTCACGGCCTGCAGCTCCACCTTGATGGCAGGGTTGTTCAACCGCTTCTTCACCGCATCGACCACGGCGTTGGAGATGTCCACCGACATGCCCACCGGGTTGCCCGGGCCCGCCAGATAGCTGAAGGGCACCGACGACTCGCGGTAGGCCAGCGTGATCTTGCCGGAGTCGGCAATCTTCTTGAGGGTGTCGGCACTGGCCACGGTACTGGCCAGCACACCGGCGACCACGAGGACAGCAGCGGTGACAGCGGAGAGCTTCATGGGAATCCCTTTGCAAAAAATCAGGTGAACAGACAGTCGGACAGACGAGAAAGCAAGATGCAGGGGCACTGTAAAAATTTGCGGCCGTCTTGAACAATTCATTTGCACGGGTCCACCATGATGAAAAGTTATGGCTCTGTTTCGGTGCACCTCCGCGCACCATCGTGGATCGTCCTGCCTGCTTTGCGGCCCTTGCATCGCGGCGCCCCCCTCTTCCGCCGGCCCATCCTGAAAACACCAGGCGCTGACCAGTGCATAACTTCCTGGCATGGCAAGGCACTGCTTTGGCATTGTTCAGCAGGTGCACAGCCGCCTACATTCGTTGTCATCTCCTCCAACCGTTTCACTCTCTCCGATGCAGGTATGTGTATTGGGCGCAGGCATCGTCGGCCTGGCCACGGCATATGAACTTCAACAGCGCGGCCTGCAGGTCACCGTCATCGACCAGGCGCAGCCCGGCACTGGCGCCAGCGGTGGCAACGGCGCGCAACTGAGCTACAGCTATGTACAACCGCTGGCGGACGCCAGCATCTGGCGGCAGCTGCCCCGGTTGCTGCTCTCGCCCACCTCCCCACTCAAGCTGCGCCTGCAGTGGGATACCCACCAGTGGCGCTGGGGGCTGGAGTTTCTGCGCGCCTGCAACCGGCAGACTTCCGAACGCAGCACCGCACAACTGCTGGCCCTGGCCGCCCTGAGCCGCCATCATCTGGAAACCATGCTGCAGGCAGAGTCCCTGGACTGCAACTTCTCCAGCACCGGCAAGCTGGTGCTGTACGACACCGCAGCCGGCCTGGCCGCGGCACAACGCCAGATGGACCTGCAGCGCCAGTGGGGCAGCGAACAGCAGGCGGTTTCGGCCCAGCGTTGCGTGGAGCTTGAGCCCGCGCTGCTGCACTACCAGCCGCGCATTGCCGGAGCCATCTACACCCCCAGTGAATGCGCTGCCGACTGCCTCCAGGTCTGCCAAGGCTTGCAGGCCGTGCTGGCCGCACGGGGGTGCGCTTCATGCTGGGCGCCACGGTCCAAGGCTTTGTGCGCGAGGGATCCCGCATTGCTGCGGTGCAGACCAGTGCAGGAGCCATCGAGGCGCAACAGTTTGTGCTGGCCCTGGGCAGCCGCAGCCACCCGGCGGCGCAGACGCTGGGGTTGCGCTTGCCGGTATACCCCCTCAAGGGCTACAGCATCACGCTGGATACCAACCCCACACCATCGGCAGCGCCTCGCATCAATGTGACCGATGCTGCACGCAAGGTGGTGTTTGCGCGCATCGGCCAGCGCCTGCGGGTGGCGGGCATGGCCGAACTGGTGGGGCACGATGCACGCATACCTGCCGCGCGCATCCAGAGCCTGCGCGATGCCACCCGCGCCGTTTTCCCGACCTGCCATCAAGGCGGAGAGCTGCATGCCTGGACCGGCATGCGCCCCGCCACGCCCACCGGGCTGCCGATCGTAGGCCGTTGGGTGGGGGCACCGGACAACTTGCTGCTCAACACAGGCCATAGCTCTTTGGGGTTCACGCTAGCGTTCGGCACGGCGGCGCAGGTGGCCGAGCTGCTGGCGCCCGCCTAACTCTCCCGCACTCCCGCACTCCCACGCTCTGCAGCCGCACAAGGCACCACCCGCCTCGGCAGGTGGCGCGTTCACTCCACCTCGGGCTGCAGGCCCACCGCTTCCAGCGTCTCTGCCACCGCCTGGCGCATGCATTGCGTCATGGCACTGGCCAGCAGTGAGCTGGGGCGGTTGACAGTACGCAGCGACTTGATGGGCACGGCAATGTGCGGCGCCAGCGCCAGCACATCCACCTTGCTGCGGTCGGCCGATGCCGCCGTGCAGGCGTCCACCAGCGCCACGGCGTGACCATGGTGCGCCAGCGCCAGCGCCGCATGGTAGGTCTGCACCGTGAACGCCGTCTGCAGGCCCACGCCCGCCTCGCGGCACGCGTGGTTGACCACCGTGCCGATGGGGTCGCGCACATCCAGCCGCACCACCGGCGTGTCTGCCAGGTCGGCCAGATGCACCACACCGGCCGCCACCAGCGCAGCACCCAGCATGCCCTTGGGCGCTACACACACCATGCGCCCATCGGCCAGATGCTCCTGCGTGAGCGCGGGGTGGGCGATGGCGCTGAACACAAAGCCCACATCCGCCTCCTGCAGCACCAGGGCCGAGACGATCTGGGGCGAGTGCAGCGCGTCGATGGTCACCTGCACATCCGGGTGCTTTTTCCTGAAAAAACGCAACGCACGCGGCAGCACCTCGTAGCTCAGCGCCAGCACGCTCAGGATATGCAACTCACCCTCACGCCGGTCGCTCTTGAGGCTGTTGGCCAGGCGCTGCACATCATCGAGCTGGGTGAACAGGCGCTCGATGTGCGGGTACAGGGTCTGTGCCTCGGTGGTGGGTACCAGCTTGCCCTTGAGCCGGTGGAACAACGGAAAGCCCAGCTGCAATTCAGCATGCGCCAGGATGCGGCTGACCGCAGGCTGCGTGACGTTGATGAGGCGGGCCGCCGCGCTCACGCTGCCGGTGAGCATGACGGCGTTGAAGACTTCTATGTGGCGAAGGCGCATATGCTGACGATGCAAGGAATGGGCCGCAAGCGCAATCCTTGCATGTACCCATTGCGAAATCGCGCACTCAAACCGCGCGCCTCGCACGCGCTTGCAGCTAAAGCGACATCGACGGCCGCAGCGCCATGGCCGCACGCCAGCGCAGTAAGTGCGGGTGCTGCTCGCCCGGCTTGTGCTTGACCACACGCGCAAAGTCCACCGCCACCACCGCCGTGATGTCGGCCACGCTGAAGCGGTCAGTGGCAATGAATTCGCGGTCCGCGAGGCGCTCGTTGAGCAGCTGAAAGAACTGCCCCACACGCACCAGTCCACGCTCGGCCAGGGCCGGGATTTGCGGGTAGTCCACCGCGCCGGGCAATGCCCGGTTGGCCATGGCGGGCGCGCTGTTGCGCAGCGCCTCGGCAATGGCCTGCAGGCCCTCGAACTCCATGCGCCAGTTCCAGCTCGCAATCTCGGCCTTTTCTGCAGGCGTCTCGCCCAGCAGTGCAGGCTGCGGGTAGCGCGCTTCGAGATACGCCGTGATCGCCGCGTTGTCGGTCAGCAGCAGACCTTCTTCGCTGCGCAACGCGGGCACCGTGCACTGCGGGTTGATCTGGCGATACGCCTCGCCCAGTTGCTCGCCATTGCGCAGGTCCACCTGCACGGTGTCGTGGGCCACACCCTTTTCTGCCAGCAGGATGCGCGCACGGCGCGGGCTGGGCGCCGTGGCGCAGTCATACAAAGTAATCATGGTGACGCCTTGCAAAAACACTCAGCGTGCGGGGGAAGAAGCTGCTGCTGCCGCCGCCTCGATCTTGTCCTGCGTCTTCGTGTCAAAGTCGCTCGCGTCATGCCGCTCGCGCAACTGGCTGGCCAGATCGCCCTGCACGCGGTTCACCTTGCGCCCCCGCTGCACTGCCGGGCGCTTGGCAATCTGCTCGGCCCAGCGCACCACATGCGTGTATTCGTGCACCTGCAAAAACTCGCCCGCGTTGTAGGCCTGCCCTTTCACCAACAAGCCATACCAGGGCCAGATCGCGATGTCCGCCACCGTGTACTCATCGCCCGCCACGTACTCGGTCACGGCCAGGCGCTGGTTCAGCACATCCAGCTGGCGCTTGGCCTCCATCGCGTAGCGGTCAATCGCGTACTCGATCTTGACCGGCGCATAGGCATAAAAATGACCAAACCCGCCGCCCACGAAAGGTGCACTGCCCATCTGCCAGAACAGCCATGACAGGCACTCGGCGCGGGCCGCGC
>NZ_QAIM01000377.1:0-505 GCF_003061035.1 Acidovorax sp. HMWF018 | reverse complement strand
GGATGGCGCCGGACTCGAACACCCGCACCGGGTTGGCAGGGTCGGTACGGTCCAGCAGCGCTGGGATCTTGGAATTAGGGTTCACAGACACGAAGCCGCTGCCAAACTGCTCACCCTCGTTGATCCGAATCAGCCACGCGTCGTACTCCGCCCCGCTGTGGCCCAGCGCCAGCAACTCTTCCAGCATCACCGTCACCTTCACACCATTGGGCGTGCCCAGCGAATACAGCTGCAGCGGGTGACGGCCTACGGGCAACTCTTTGTCGTACGTAGCCCCGGCAACAGGCCGGTTGATGCTGGCGAACTGGCCGCCATTTTCTTTGTTCCATTGCCAGATGGCGGGCGGGGTGTAGGGGGTCTCGGTGGACATTCTTGTGCTCCAAGCAAAGAAAAAAAGCTGTCGGGATCGCTAGGGAAATCCTGCAAAACCTCCCCCGATGTTTGGTAGTTGTCAGCCGGCCGTGGCATGCTTATCGGCCATGAAACAAAGCAGCCTTGGTCTGGA